>NZ_PCMX01000159.1 GCF_002530675.1 Flavobacterium columnare NBRC 100251 = ATCC 23463 | reverse complement strand
CCAAATTGTTTTAAAAAATCTGACATACGATTAATTATTAAGTTAAAATTTAATTTATTTTTGGGGATTTAAAGTATTGATTATTTTAATCATGCAAATATAAACAAAATTTTGAATATTTATACAAGATAATGAATGAATTTGAAGATTTAGGTGTGCGATTCAATAGATATTTAATATCTAAGGGACTTGGTGTTAATCAAATTGCTAGGATTTTAGAATTATCAGGCAGTCAAATAAGTAATATTAAAAATGGAAAAGTTTTTGGTACAGATAAGATGTTCAAAATATTGAATACTTTTACGGATTTAGATGCCAATTGGTTATTTCGTGGAGAATCTATGGAACATCCTGAAGTTGATATCAACAGACTGGATTATATAATTGAATTGCAAAAAGAGCGTATTATAGATCTTAAAAAAGAAAATGCGGAATTAAAGAAGATGCTAAGATCTAAAAATATAGAATAAAAAGAGTTTTTACAATTTAGCTTATATAATTCCATATATTTTTTTTCTTATTTAATTCTATAAATACTTGTTTAAGTTTTTGATGTGCTGTTTTTTCCATAAAAGGATCATCTTTTAATAAACGGATGGCTTGGTATCTTGCTAGTTGTAAAATATCACGATCTTTTACTAAATCAGCAATCTGTAAATTTAGTACACCGCTTTGTTGAGTTCCCATAATATCTCCTGGACCACGAAGTTTTAAATCAACTTCCGAAATTTCAAAACCATCATTGGTTTTACACATGGTTTCCATACGTATTTTACTTTCATTACTAAGTTTAACACCTGTCATAAGGATACAATAACTTTGTTCTGCTCCTCTTCCTACACGTCCTCTTAATTGGTGTAACTGCGATAATCCAAAACGTTCAGCACTTTCAATAATCATTACTGATGCGTTAGGAACATTTACACCTACTTCAATTACGGTTGTTGCTACCATTATATTCGTTTTTCCTGCTGCAAAACGATTCATTTCTTCTTCTTTTTCTGAAGCTTTCATTTTACCATGCACTATAGAAATGGCATATTTAGGCAAAGGAAAATCTCTTGAAATACTTTCATAACCATCCATTAAGTCTTTATAATCCATAGATTCTGACTCTTGAATTAGTGGATAAACAATATAAATTTGTCGTCCTTTATCAATCTCATCGCGTATGAATTTCCAAACTTTTAGTCGATTGTTGTCATAGCGATGTACTGTTTGTATAGGTTTTCTACCTGGAGGCAGCTCATCAATCACTGATACATCTAAATCACCATATAAACTCATGGCCAAGGTTCTAGGGATAGGGGTAGCGGTCATTACTAATACATGAGGAGGAAGTTCTGCTTTTTTCCATAACTTACTGCGTTGTTCTACCCCAAAACGATGTTGTTCATCTATAATGGCTAATCCTAAATTTTTAAATTGTACTTTGTCTTCTAATAAAGCATGAGTGCCAATCAATATGTGTAAAGTACCTTTTTGGAGTTCTTCATGAATGATTTTCCGATCTGAAGTTTTAGTTGAGCCTGTAAGTAATTTTATATTTATATTCAAGGGTTTAGCTAATTCCGTAATTCCATTAAAATGCTGAGTAGCTAAAATTTCAGTAGGAGCCATAATACATGCTTGAAATCCGTTATCTAAGGCTAGAAGCATGCTCATTAAAGCAACAATTGTTTTTCCAGAACCAACATCTCCTTGTAATAATCGGTTCATTTGAGCTTGGTTTCCTAGATCATTTCGAATTTCTTTTAATACTTTTTTTTGAGCATTAGTTAAATCAAAGGGAAGGTATTTGGTGTACATTTCATTAAAATAATAACCGACTTTTTCAAATGGATGCCCTTTTATTTTATGTTTTCTAAGTAAATTTTTAGAAATTAATTGTAATTGAATAAAAAAAAGTTCTTCAAATTTTAATCTAAATTGTGCCTTTTGTAATAATTCTTGACTTTTAGGAAAATGAATATTAAATAAAGCACTGTTTTTAGGAATAAGTTGTAATTCTTCTAAAAGATAAGAAGGAAGAGTTTCTATAAATAAAGTATGTGTTTCAATAAAAAGTTGTTGCATCATTTTATTTATAACTTTATTAGAAATTCCTTTATTTTGTAATTTTTCAGTAGACGGATAAACAGCCTGCATTGCAGTGCGTAAGTTGGCTTTATGTTCTTCTACCAATTCCATTTCAGGATGTGGCATAGAAAATTGACCATTAAAGGCATTCGTTTTTCCAAATATGACATAAGGTGTGTTAATTTTTATGTTTTCACGAATCCATTTAATACCTTGGAACCAAACCAATTCTATTTCACCGGTATCATCTACAAATGTAGCTACTAACCGTTTTTTTGTTTTACCAAATTCAACGGTTTTTAGATGAATGATTTTACCTATAATTTGAACTTCACTATTGCTTGGAAGGAGTTCATTGATTTTATAATAACGTGTTCGATCTATATAACGATTAGGGTAAAGATTAACTAAATCGGCATATTTATGAATAGAAAGTTCTTTACGCAACAATTCTCCACGTTGGGGACCAACACCTTTTAAATATTCTATAGGAGTTTCTAATAATGACATTTTAATAAAACTAAATTAATTTAACAACTTAATTTTTTTTCAATAAGTCTATATACCAAAAACCGTAATTAAGGTTTACATTATCTGAATTGGTATTACAAGTTTGATTGGAATTATTTGATTTTGGTTGTTCATATTTTCGATGAACGATTTCTCCAAGTTCAAATTCAATCGGTTTTGAAAAAATAGGGCCATCAAAAGTAAAAGTATGAAATTCTCCATTTTCCCCACAAGGATCTACATTTTTAGGTAAATCATTTATGAATTGAAGGTCTATGATACGACCTACAAAGCGTTTGTCTAAATATCGTTCATTTACACAAGTAACAATCGTTTTGAATCCCAAATTTAAGAAAGTATGAATTAATTCTTTTGTATCTATTTTCCATAAAGGGAAAACACCTTTAAATCCTAATTCTTTTAATTTTTCTTCACGATAATCACGTAAATCTTGTAAGAAAATATCTCCAAAAACAGAAATAGAAATTCCTTTATCTTTAAAATTAGATAATGTAGTCCTCATAATATTTTCATAGACTTCCATAGTTGGTGCTTCTGGAATTTCCATTTTATGCAATGGTATTTTTAAACTTTTTGCTTGTTCTTCTAAAAGTTCAGTACGCACACCGTGCATCGAGATGCGATTATACTGTTTATTTACACTTGTTAAAAGTGTTGTTACTTCGTATTCATTAGTTTGCAAAATTTTATGCAATGCCAATGCTGAATCTTTCCCACTGCTCCAATTAAAAATAGCTTTTGATTTCAATTTTTGATATTTTATGGTAAACTTACAAAAACATTGTATTTTTAAAAAGTAAAATATTAATTCTGATTGATAAAGAATAACCTTTATTTTATATAAAAGATAAAAAATATAGGCTGAATATTACCCCTTGATTACGCATTAGAAATTTATTAGATATTAAATGGCTTTGAATGTGAAAAAGTTTAGATTTTTTATCCTTAATGAAGCAAAACAATATGTGTTTTATCTTCATCAAAGTCTAGTTCATAATATGGTTTAAAAATTAGATGAATTAAAATTTTGTAATAAAAAATAGCCCGATATACTCGGGCTAATATTATTAATAATAAAAACTATACTGATTTCTAATATTTTTAATTCTATTCTTTAATACTATGTAGTATACATTTTTTTTCTCATTTCTTGAATTTTATCATCTTCAAGATATTCATCAAAAGTCATATAACGATCAATAACACCCTTTGGGGTTAATTCCAAAATACGATTTCCAACTGTTTGAGCAAATTCGTGGTCATGTGTTGTAAACAATACAGAACCTTTGAAGTTTTTTAGTGAATTATTAAATGCTGTAATAGATTCAAGATCTAGGTGATTAGTAGGTTCATCAAGCATTAGTACATTAGCACGTAACATCATCATTCTAGAAATCATACAACGTACTTTTTCTCCTCCTGATAATACACGTCCTGTTTTTAGTGCTTCTTCTCCTGAAAATATCATTTTTCCTAAAAAACCACGAACATAAACTTCATCTCTTTCTTCTTCTGTTTTTGCCCACTGGCGTAACCAATCTACTAAAGTATAATCATTTTCAAAGAAGCTATGGTTATCAGCAGGTAAATACGATTGATTAGTAGTAACCCCCCAATCAAAAGTACCTGAATCAGGTGTCATATTCCCATTTATAATTTCATAAAAAGCACTCGTAGCACGAGAATCTTTAGAAAATAAAACAATTTTATCTCCTTTAGCCATGTTTAAATCTACATTTTTAAACAAAACTTCCCCATCTACAGAAGCTGATAGGTTTTGAATATTTAAAATTTGATCACCAGCTTCACGTTCTTGATCAAAAATAATGGCAGGATAGCGACGACTAGAAGGCTTGATATCTGAAATATTTAATTTTTCAATCATTTTTTTACGGGATGTTGCTTGTTTTGATTTGGCAACATTTGCAGAAAAACGACGGATAAATTCTTCTAATTCTGCTTTTTTCTCTTCTGCTTTCTTATTTTGTTGAGCACGTTGTTTAGCTGCTAACTGGGACGATTCATACCAAAATGTATAGTTACCAGAATAATGGGTTATTTTACCAAAATCAATATCAGATACGTGGGTACAAACAGCATCTAAAAAGTGACGGTCATGCGAAACTACCAACACTGTATTTTCATAATTTGCCAAGAAGTTTTCTAGCCAACCAATCGTTTCAAAGTCTAAGTCATTCGTAGGCTCGTCCATAATAAGTACATCTGGGTTTCCAAATAAAGCTTGTGCTAATAATACACGTACTTTTAATTTCCCTTCCATTTCACCCATTAGAGTATAGTGATAATCAGGACCGATACCTAAATTAGATAATAAAGTAGCTGCATCAGAATCCGCATTCCAACCATTCATTTCTTCAAATTGAATCTGTAATTCTCCTATTCTGTCAGCATTGGCATCGTTATAATCTAAATATAACTCATCCATTTCTTTTTTAACAGCATATAAGACTTTATTTCCCATTAATACCGTTTCTAAAACGGTATGTTCATCAAACATGTTGTGGTTCTGGTTTAAAACAGACATACGTTTACCAGGTTCTAATATTACATGTCCAGAAGTAGGATCAATATCTCCTGATAATATTTTTAAAAATGTTGATTTTCCTGCACCGTTTGCACCTATAATTCCATAACAGTTACCTTGTGTAAAAGTTACGTTTACTTCGTCAAACAAAATTCGTTTACCAAATTGTACTGATAAATTTGAAACTGTTAGCATTTTTTATTTTTTTAAAACGTTGCAAAAATACTAATTAGTAATCAGTTATTAGTTATTAGTTGTTAGTTTTTTATAAATTGCATGAAATTCTAAAAACTAAGCATGAAAATACCTTTTGAAAATGCGCCCTTTTATCATTACTTGTTAGAAATACTTGCATTTTTTATAGGTATGCGTTTTTATTTTTATCTTAAAAAAAAGAATTCCATTATATCAGATGAGAATAGACTTTGGATATTATTAGGAGCTATGATAGGAGCTTTGATTGGATCAAGACTCATTGCAGTTTTAGAAACTCCAAGTTTAATTTCTAAGATGTCCTTTTTAATTATTTTTCAGAGTAAAACAGTAGCAGGTGGTTTTTTAGGTGGTTTATTTGGCGTAGAAATAATTAAAAAAATTATTGGTGAGAAAAAACCCTCAGGCGATTTATACGTATATCCTATTATAATTGCATTAATAATAGGAAGAATAGGATGTTTTGGTATGGGGATTACAGAACCTACTTATGGAATAGAAACTTCCTTTTTTACAGGAATAAACTTAGGTGATGGAAAATTTAGACATCCAGTAGCTTTATATGAAATTATTTTTTTAGTATGTCTCATTTTTTTATTTAATAAACTTAAAAATGTTGATCTACTAAATGGAGATCGTTTTAAGCTTTTTTTCTTGCTCTATTTTTTATACCGTTTTTTTATTGAATTTTTAAAACCTTATGAACCATTAATTATAAAATTAAGTATCATTCATTGGATATCTATTTTTATACTGATATATTACTACAAATTTATTATTAGAATTAT
>NZ_PCMX01000158.1 GCF_002530675.1 Flavobacterium columnare NBRC 100251 = ATCC 23463 | reverse complement strand
GCAATCGGGTATTTAACATAAACTTATTTCCAATTTGGATATATAATCTGCATCTATATTTAAAATATTTTGTCTTAATTTTAGAACATCCTCTAAATAAAATTCAGTTCTATTAATGTAAAAATCAATAACTTTTTTTATTTCATAATTTTCTAATAATTTTAAAGGATCAATCTTAATAAAACTTTTTCTAAAACCACCTATAGTAATTTGCTTTTCATAGAATGATGAACTTAAAATTTCTTCTATTTTCGATTTCTCCAAATTATCTGATTCAAAAAAAAATGGTAATGATAAATCAGATCTATTAATGTAACCTATACTTTCAAAAAAATTAACTCCTACATTAACTACAATTATGTTAAAATTATAATAATTATACTTTGAAATCACATTTAAGCCCGCATTTCCAAAATCATCTTGGTCACCCACAATATATATAGCATATAAATTATCTGAATTAAAATCATTAAAATAATTTTCTGTAAAATCAGTATCAAATACATCTACAAGTACACAATATTTAAGATTGTTTTTACAGTTAGTTTCTATGAAAGGAATATCATCACAACCAGTAATAAATCTTTGAGATATTAAATTATATTTTCTTATTCTATCCATATAACATGTTCATGAAGTTTATTATTCTCTAAATTAATATCATCAAACTTTTTAATGTCGAACTCACCAAAATTATAATGATCTTTGTTAACACCTCCTCCTATTAAATTTTCCGCAACATCTGGTAAATCTTTTCTAATTAAAAGTACATTTTCAGCATTCTTACCACTAAAATATATTTTAACCTCCAGTTGTCTTCCAGTATATCTATCAGTTACATATTTTGTTTCAAAATATTTCGCATTAAATTTCTTAATTAGATATGTTTCTGCCTCTAGTTCATTTTTAACAATATTATATGCTCTATTAGATTTCGATAGATCTTTTGTAACTTTTATGACGTTGATACCTTCAACCAATTCTTCTTCAACTCTTCCAACATTTAAATCAATTTTTTTAACCCGATCGCTCAGATCTA
>NZ_PCMX01000157.1:343-919 GCF_002530675.1 Flavobacterium columnare NBRC 100251 = ATCC 23463 | reverse complement strand
GTTCCAGCAGGCTTAACATTAAATGCCGATGGTACGATTACTGTAGGCGCTACCACACCAAGTGGCACATACCAAGTAGAGTATCAAATCTGTGAGAACGGAGCAACTCCAGTAAACTGTGATAAAGCAATTGCTATAGTAGAAGTTAAAAATGATTTACTAGCTAAGGATGATAATTTAGGTACTATTGCTACCTCAGCCACAACAACTACTGCCGCAGGAAGCGTTTTAGCGAATAATGGAAACGGAGCCGATACGTTAAACGGTGTTGCTGTAACCACAGCCAACACAGATGTAACCCCTGTTACAACAGGTTCTATTCGTATTGATGCAGATGGTAATGTAACGATCCAGCCAGGTACACCAAGTGGTACTTACACGATTCCTTATACAATTTGTGAAACAGGAGCAACTCCAGTAAACTGTAAAACAGCCAATATAACTGTAGAAGTTAAAAACGATTTACTAGCTAAGGATGATAATTTAGGAACCGTAGCGACTTCTGCTACAGCAACTACTGCCGCAGGAAGCGTTTTAGCGAATAATGGAAACGGATCCGATACGTTAAACGGTGTT
>NZ_PCMX01000157.1:0-236 GCF_002530675.1 Flavobacterium columnare NBRC 100251 = ATCC 23463 | reverse complement strand
GATGCAGATGGTAATGTAAGGATCCAGCCAGGTACACCAAGTGGTACTTACACGATTCCTTATACAATTTGTGAAACAGGAGCAACTCCAGTAAACTGTAAAACAGCCAATATAACTGTAGAAGTTAAAAATGATTTAGTTGCTAAGGATGATAATTTAGGTATTGTAGCTACTTCTGCTACCACGAGTACCGCCGCAGGAAGCGTTTTAGTGAATAATAATGGAAACGGAGCCGA
>NZ_PCMX01000156.1 GCF_002530675.1 Flavobacterium columnare NBRC 100251 = ATCC 23463 | reverse complement strand
TTAAGTTTAAATGGTATAACAGTTGTTTTACCAACTTTTTTGGCTATTAAATCTTTTAAAAACAGCAAATAAATTAATAATAGCAAACCCTTTTATCGATAATAGCGATATAAAAATAGTACTGGAAAGATCTTATATTTCTATTTGTTAAATAAAATTAAACAAAAAAGTTTTATTATTTAATTTTTGGCATTATATTTGCTGACTCTTTTTGGATTTAATTTAAAATAAATCTAAATAAATTTTAAAAAAATATTACGTTATGAAAAAAATGATTTTACTTCTTTCGATTAATTTATTGCTGTCTTGTAGTAAAGATAAAGAGCTAAACGATTTAAAACCGGATGATAAAACAAACATGACTACTGATGTGGTTGTATCAGTAGATCCGACTGAAGAGGAGTTAATGAAATATTTTGATATAGAATCTACACAAGATATTGATAAGGCGGCTAATAATATAACAACAATAAGAGAATCAAAGAAGATTGAGGCTAAAGAATTATCAGTAAAGGAAGCAATAATAGAAAAAAAAGATGTTGAACAAGGGATAATTACAGTGAAAGTTTCTGGGAAATTTGCTACAAAAGTTTTTTCAAAAGCATATACATTTTCTAATTTTGTTCAAAAGCCCCATGATTCATACATGCTAAGTAGAGCTAATGTAAGTTGGAAACCCGAATTTGAAAAAAACCCCGAAGAATTGACAGGTATAGATTTTGATGCTTTTTATCGATTAAATAAAAAAGATCTCATTACTATGGAATACTTAAGTAAATGGGTAGATATATATTCAAGTAATCCACCCTCAGGAAAATTCTATAAATTTACTCCTGAGGATCTGAAAAACACAGAAATCGTAGAAGTAACCTATACAGATAGAGCGTTTAATTTTAGAATAAAATATAAAAATACAGTAGGAAACTATATTAGGTTATCTTTTGATAAGAACGTGTATTATAAAACAAAGGTAAGCCTAAATAAAGATCAAATAAAAAAATACTACGTTCAAGGGACTTTTGAATATTTTGGAGATTTTTATGCTGATTTAACAAATGTATCAGACGATTTTAATTTAGAATTAGTAGATAATAGTAAAAATTTAGACAGAAGCGAGAATTCTATATCATGTCGTTTATCTTTGTTAACAAAAAATGATGTTGAATTAGCCAATTTTGAATATGATTTTGAAGGATTTAAACCATTGTCTGACTTATCTAAAGAATTAGTTGCTCAAACAACAAGTGAATTAAACCAATATATGATACGTTATTTAATAAATACTCCTGATGGTAACGTTCTAGAAAAAGTAAAAAAAACATCACATCGTTGGATAAAAATGGCTCAATTTGGAGTTATCAGAAAAGATAATATTATTAATACACTGGGAGGAAGTTCTGTTATTCGTTTACCAGATAATCAATTAGCATTAAAACTGCGAAATGGAGAGGCAACTCAATATAATATTTCAGTAGAAGCCTTATTACCTATAAGTACAAGAGTACTTCATCAAGATATATTATTAATTAATCCTTATTTTCAAATAAACTCAGCCGTCAAAAAACAAGGAAAATTAATTGTAGAATTAGAATTATATAATGTTAACGAGCAATCTTTAAAAAATCTCAAAAGAGAAATCGAAATTGAATTATAAGATTTCAATACAAATACTCTTAAATATATAAAATCAATTTTACGGGGCTGTTTGAAAATAAATAACTTAGCGGTTCGTTATCATTTCACCATTAGAAGAAAACACATGGTTAGTATCAATACGATTTTCCCTTTTGGTCGGAAGGATAAAGAGGATATTTTTTTCGACAGCCTCAGTGAAATATTCCCAATCCTTCTATCTTTTAAAAGTTAATGTTGTACCTTTTTAAGAGACTATTCTAACGAATCATAGATCGTTTTGCCAAATAAATCTAAAAAAGTACTTAGGAAATACTTTTTTACTATATCATATAGGGTATTTATATTAAAGATACCATACTAATTCCATTTTATAATTATTATCTTCTGGTTAATATTAAAAAAAATAAACATGAAAATAATTGATCTATCCAAAACAATTTATCAAAACGCTAATGATCCTTTCTTTATGAAAGTTAAGATCAAACATAAACCTCACAAAAAATCAAAATGGATTATAAGATTGTTTGGGTTACCCTTTAATTTATTTCCGAAACATTTTACCGGATGGGCTGATGATATGATTAAACAATTAGGCGTACATGCTACGACTCATTTAGATGCACCCTATCATTATGGTCCCTTTTGTGAGGGAAAACCTGCTAAAACGATTGAGCAAATACCATTAGAATGGTGCTATGGTAATGGCGTTATTATAGACATGAAACACAAAAAAGACTTTGATATAATAACAAAAAACGATATCGAAAATTTTCTAAACCAACAACAAATAAATATTCAACCAGGAAATATAGTTTTAATAAAAACAGGTCGTGATAAATATATATACGACAAAAATTATTATAAAAAAGGAACAGGGATGTCTGCGGAAGCCACATTATTCTTAATCCAAAAAGGAGTAAAAGTAATGGGAATTGATCAATGGGGTTGGGATTTACCCTTGCCTTACCAAATAGAACAAGCAAAAAAAAATAATCGAAGCGATATTTTTTGGGAAGGGCATCTAGTAGGAGTAGATCATGAATATTGTCACATGGAACAGTTAGTTAATTTAGATGAATTGCCTTATACAGGTTTCAAAATTGCTTGTTTCCCTTTAAAATTAAAAGGCGCTTCAGCAGGACCATCAAGAGTTGTTGCTATATTAGAATAAAATAATTACACCTATCTACTCTTAAATTCCCCATAAAATCTGAATCTATTACAAACATAATTAGTAGATAATTGGTTGTTGCCCCATACGTTTTATTTCTAATAAAATTTATATAAAAAGGACGTTTTTTTAAAAGCCTTTACTTAGGATTGTCCTCTGTTATAAAAGGATCAATCCTAAGTACTATGTTGTCTTTTTTTCTGTTAAATATTACCTTCAGCTAAACCCTATTTATTGTAAGAGTTATACTTAACTCAAAAAACGAATTACGCTTTTTGACCATTAATCAATAGTCAAAACAATCAATCTATTTTTTAGATAAGTGTTCTTTTCTAAAAAAGATAAACGAATACATCTAGGACTTGTAAAAAAAATATAATAGAGGACCTTGTTTTAATAAAATAACAAATAACAAAAAACAAAAACACTCAATTATATGAACAATATTTTATACACCTAATACTAATATTTA
>NZ_PCMX01000155.1 GCF_002530675.1 Flavobacterium columnare NBRC 100251 = ATCC 23463 | reverse complement strand
AGCAACTTGAATTAATTATTCATTTTTAGAAATCATAATACTTAAATTAAGCTTAAATTTGTAACAACTATACATAAAAAAAATATGAAAAAACTAACATTAAGCTTAGGTCTTTTATTATGTCTTCTAAGCTGTAAAAAAGAAGTTACCCCTCAAACGGATAATACGAGTAAAAATGATACACTTTCAAAGGTAGACACTACAACTGCTGAAAAAACAGCACTCAACGATGAAGCAATTGAAAAGGCTAGCAATACCTATATTTACAAGGCTCTTGATGGCAAAAACTACTCCATCTATCACACTGAAAAAGAAGGTAAAAGAGTAGCTATTATATCATTAGACGAAAAAGAATTAGTTATCCTACCACAAAAAGAAGCTTGGGCCAAAGGAGCCATCTACCAAGATAACAAATACAACTTAGAATGCAATGGAGATAACGCAATTTTAAAAATAGATAATAAAGATCAAAAACTTGTTTTAATAAGTCCTATAAACACAGTAGCAATTAACGGAAAAGACAAAAATGATCAAATTGAATTAAGTTATATAAATACAGAAAAAATAAATTTATTACGTATTACCAAATCTGGAAAAACAACCATATATAACCAAATTGAAGCTTGGTCAAAAGGTGCAAACTACACAAATGGAACCGATACTATACAATGTGAAGGAAATAAAAATCCAGCCCTCATTAAAATAAAATCTAATGGAATAGAAACTGATTATTTTCAAAAATAATTCAAAAACAAAAACTCTTTAGTATTAATTAAAAGCGGGTCTCTAAAAAGTAATAACTCAACATCTAGTTTGTCGCTTTAACAACAGGAGAAGTCACATTATCAACACTATGTAATTTTCTTCTCCTGTTCACTTCGTTCAAGCCTCCCTTGAGTAGAAATGGCAAAATTACAACCTTTAGGACACCCTTTTTCTATATATAAAATACTCTCGAATCAATCTAAAAAAATACCTAAAATAAAAATAAGATCAAAAAAATTGATTTTATGATTGTACTTCAAAATAAAATTATAAAACTCTATAATCTTTACAAATCCATAGTATATATTTGAATAAAAAAATACTATTTTTGGCATTATGATGAATGCAAATGAAATTATAGCTATAAAAAAATTATTAGCTACCCCAAAAAAGATAACAATTATCCCTCATCGCAACCCAGATGGTGATGCTATGGGGTCTACTTTAGGATTATATCACTTCCTAAAACAGTTAGGACACAAAGCTACAGTAATAGCGCCTAATGATTTTCCCAGTTTTTTGGCTTGGTTGCCTAACTCTGAAAATGTTTTGATATACGAAAAAGAAACACAACTTTGTCAAGAACAACTTAATTCTTCTGATTTAGTTTTTACACTCGATTTTAATGCCTTACATAGAACAGGTGATCTAATGGAACGTTTTTTATCTACACTTGATAAAACATTTATCATGATTGATCACCATCAATTACCCGATTCTTATGCTCTTTATAAATATTCTGATACTTCTATGAGTTCTACCTGTGAAATGGTGTATCATTTTATACATTACATAGGCTACGAAAAACTAATAGATAGTACTATTGCCACCTGCATTTATACAGGATTAGTAACAGATACTGGTTCTTTTAGATTTTCATCTACTACAAATACCACACATGAAGTAGCTTCTGATTTAATAAAAAGAGGAATTAAAAATGCTGAAATACACAACAATCTCTTCGATACCAGTTCCTACAACCGATTACAATTATTAGGAAAAGCTCTGCAGAATATGCAAATAATGCAAGATTATAAAACTTCTTACATTACTTTAAGTCAAGAAGAACTAAACCTTTTTTCACATCAAAAAGGTGATACCGAAGGATTTGTAAATTACGGCCTTAGTATAAAAGGAATTGATTTTACTGCTATTTTTATCGAAAATAAAGAAGAAGGAATCATCAAAATTTCATTCCGCTCCCAAGGCGATTTTGACGTTAACCAGTTTGCTCGAAAGCATTTCAATGGTGGAGGGCATTTAAATGCAGCAGGTGGAAAATCAAATTTAAATTTAGAAGAAACCGTAAATCAATTTATTAGTATTGTTAAAGACACAAGAAAATGAAAACATTAAAAATCATTACCTTTATAACTCTTGCTATGAATTTAGTTACTTGTTGTACGCAAAAACAAGAAGCTAGAAAACCTATATCACATAAAACAGGAGAATTCATGAAGCAGTCCATTGATCGTAATAAAAAATTAAACAAAAATGAAGAGGAAATTATCATTAATATAATCAAACAAGATACTACTCATCAGTATACTGCTTCTACAAAAGGTTATTGGTATTTTTATAATATCAAAAATACAACCGAACAACCAAAACCTATTAAAGGCGATCTTGCGTTTTTTGATTATGAAATTAAAGATATAAAAGGAAAAATAATTTATACCCAAGCCGAACTAAAACCCCAAATATATAAAGTAGATCAACAGGATTTTATAAAAGGCCTTCAAGATGGGATAAAGTTAATGCAAAAAGGTGAAAAAGTAACCTTCTTATTACCCTCCCATTTAGCATTTGGATACCACGGAGACAATAATAAAATTGGCATCAACCAACCTTTGATCTGCACAATTACACTCAACGATATTAAGAAGGAAAAAAACAATAAAACTATTGTCCCTTCAGATATAGAAAAAAATAATAACTAAAAATCAATTATTAACTAAAATGAGAAAAATGATAAGTTTAATTTTAAGTTTTTTTACTTTTTTATTTTCTTTTTCATCTTGTAATTCAAAAGGTGAAAATCAAACAGGAGAAGGTTTATTTGCAGAA
This sequence comes from Flavobacterium columnare NBRC 100251 = ATCC 23463, assembly GCF_002530675.1. Classification (GTDB taxonomy): domain Bacteria; phylum Bacteroidota; class Bacteroidia; order Flavobacteriales; family Flavobacteriaceae; genus Flavobacterium; species Flavobacterium columnare. The sequence goes on along the minus strand of NZ_PCMX01000155.1, from coordinate 6,716 downwards.
ATAGAAACAAGCAAAGGTAAAATTGTAGTACAACTAGAATTTGAAAAAACACCTATTACGGTAGCTAACTTTGTTTCTTTAGCAGAAGGTAAAAATCCTATGGTAAATACAAAATATACAGGAAAACCTTTTTATGATGGCCTAAAATTTCATCGTGTAATTGCCGACTTCATGATTCAAGGAGGTGACCCTGATGGTAACGGAAGCGGAGGTCCTGGGTATAAATTTAAAGATGAAATCGTACCAGAGTTAAAACACACAGGTCCTGGAATCCTTTCTATGGCTAATGCTGGACCAGGTACTAATGGAAGTCAATTTTTTATTACCCACAAAGCAACTCCTTGGTTAGATGGTCGTCATACGGTATTTGGTCATGTTATAACTGGACAAGAAGTAGTAAATAAAATTGCTCAAGATGATACAATTAACAAAATAATTATCATTAGAAAAGGGGCTAAAGCTAAAAAATTTGATGCGGCAAAAATTTTCAAAGAAAGCGTTGACAAAGAAATAAAAGCACAAAAAGAAATAGAATCTAAATTACTAAAAATAAAAGCAACTAAAATCGCTTATTTTACTCAAACAAAAACAACCGCTACCAAATCAGATACAGGCTTATTATACCAAATAGTTTCCAAAGGAACAGGCAAAAAACCAGAAACAGGATCTACTGTATACGTTCATTATGCAGGTTATTTTGAAGACGGAACTCTATTTGATACTAGTTATGAACAAGTAGCAAAAGATTTCGGTAAACTAGACGAACGTAGAGCAGCAGCTAAAGCTTATCAACCGTTCCCTTTTCAAGCTGGTAAAAAAGAAGGCTTAATACCAGGCTTTTTAGAAGGCCTAGAAAAAATGAACCTCGGAGATAAAGCTATTTTATTCATTCCAGCTAACTTAGGTTATGGAGCACAAGGAGCAGGTGGTGTAATTCCTCCTAACACAAACTTAGTTTTCGAACTTGAATTATTAGACAAAATGCCAGAAGCTACTCCTAATAAATAGATAAAATACACATCATACACAAGCGGGTGTCTAAAAAAGTAGTAACTTAATATTTAAAGGACAGGAGAAGCCCATTATAAATAATGATTTCTCCCTTTAAATAACAAGATTGCAAACTTTTAGGACACCCTCTTTTATTAAAATATTATAATCCTTATTTTCTTAGATGAATTTCTATCTATACTACTAATTCTCTAAAAACGATTTTTAATTACAGACCCATTTTCATTTATCCTTCCCTTATATTCTTACAATCTTATCATTTTATTTTTAAACTCAGATACACACTATTAGAGAATTTAAGAAATTCACTGCTCATAACACAATCTAATATCATAATAACCGTACATCATAAAAAAATCCGTTTAAAAATAAAACGGATTCTAAAGTTTTGCTCAAAAGTAAATGTGTCTATTATTTCTTCAAATGTGTATCAAAATAATCAGCAATTTTAGCATATAAATGAATTCTATCCCTTCCTCCTACATTATGTTCGTGATTAGGATATAAGAAATAATCTACCTGTTTACCCGCTTTAATACAGGCTTCAATAAAATTCATACTGTTTTGCTGTACCACAACAGGATCTTGAGCTCCATGAATGATTAACAAACGTCCTTTTAAATTTTTAGCCTTATCTAATAAAGAGGTTTTACTATACCCTTCTGGATTTTCCTGTGGTGTATCCATATAACGCTCTCCATACATGATTTCATAGTATTTCCAATCAATTACTGGACCACCAGCAACACCTACCTTAAAAGTATCAACTTGACTTGTCATTAAACTAGTAGTCATAAATCCACCAAAACTCCATCCAAAAACTCCAATTTTATCTTGGTCTACAAATGATTTTGATTTTAAGAATTTTACACCTTCCATTTGGTCTGCCATCTCATTCACTCCTAACTGACGATGATTTACATCACAGAATTTTTTACCACGCGAATCACTACCACGATTATCCATAGTAAATACTACATACCCATTTTGAGCCATATATAAATCAAAATAACTAGCTCCTCCTAACCAACGGTTATTAACCAATTGAGCATGAGAACCTCCATAAACATATACCATGACAGGATATTTTTTAGTGACATCAAAATTAGCGGGATAAATAATTCTTCCATTCAAAGGGGTTTTTCCATCAGCAGAAGTTATGGTTACCAATTCTATTTTGGGCATATCAATCTTTCCTACAAAAGGATTGTCAGCTTTTATCAATTGCGTTGTTTTTTTTAATTTAATATCAATAACCGAAATTTCATTTGGTGTTGTAATATTATTATATTGATCTAATACCATCGTTCCATCGGAAGAAACGGAAGCTGTATGAGTTCCTGAAACAATTGTTAATTGTGTTGTTTTCCCAGATTCTAAATCCACTTGGTATAACTGACGATCTAGCCCATTATTAGCGGTTCCTACATAGTTCGCTTTTAGTCCTTTTTCATCAAACCCTAAAAATTCTTTCACTACGACATCCTTATATCCTAAGTTCTTTAATAATTTACCATCCGTATTATATAAATACATTTGATTAAATCCGTTAAAATCAGTTTGGTAAATAAATTGAGAAGGATTAGTAGGAACAAAGATCAATGGGTGCTGTGGTTCAACCCAAGTAGAAGCCTTTTCCTCAAACAAAGTTTTTACAAAAGCCCCTGTTTGCACATCGTATTTATTAAATTTCAAATGATTTTGCTCTCTATTTAAGATTCCTATAAAAATATGCTTTCCAGTAGGTTCCCAAGAAACCATTGTTAAATATTGGTCATTGGGTTCCCCTGTTTGCATTGTTACTTTTTTACCAGAAGCCAAATCAAAAACAACTAAAGTAACTTTTTCATTAGTCATTCCAACCATTGGATACTTAATATCTTTATTAACCGCCTCTGGCTCATTCCAGTTTATTAATGGATAATTAGCTACCATGGTTTCGTCTTTACGATAATAAGCTAATTTTGTCCCTGCTTCATTCCACCACATCCCTCGGTCAATACCAAATTCTTGGCGGTGTACGTAATCAGAACCATTTACAATACCTTTATCTGTATCATTCGTTACATTTATAACATTTCCAGAAAAAGAGGCAACTTGTATATTATTATCTTTTAGCCATGCTACATTTCCATTCGATGCAAATTTTACTTGACTCACTTCATTACTATAAGTAACAACATTTATAATCTTCTTAGTAATAACATCATAAGTAACCCTATAATTATTCTTTTTACCTATTATTTCTGTTTCAAATGTATCAATAGATTTCCATTCGATAGACATTGGAAAACTTCTCAACAAAAAATCATCTGAATTTATTTTATCCTTTAACTCTTTTTCAAAATCATACTTTGTGGCCAAAATTGTTTCTTTCCAACCATTAGAAACACTTTTTTCTAATAAATTTGAAAAATCTGAACTTAAATAAGTAATTGCTTTTGAATTTTTACGCCATTGCTGCGCTAATTGTGTACTGGGAGCAAACTTTCTTCCTCCTGTAACAGTTTCCTCAATAGTCAACTTTTGTGCAAATGTCATACCCCCAATCAAAAGCAAACTAAAAGTGTATTTTTTCATTAATTAATTTTTTTGTAAATTATTTCCAAAAATAAGAATACTTAATAAGTTAAAATATTATTCAAAAGTTTTAGTTTTTTTTTCTGAATATAAATATAAAAGAATACTTTTAACGAAAATTTTTAAACAAATGGACATCATAGATAAAAAATTATTGAAATTACTTCAAGAAGATAGTAAACAAACCACAAAAGAACTTTCAGGAAAACTCAATTTATCCGTTACCGCAGTTTACGAACGCATAAAAAAATTAGAAAAAGACGGGACCATAAAAAAATATGTAGCATTAGTAGACCGAAAAAAAATAAACAAAAGTTATGTCGTTTTTTGTCATATTAAACTAATACAACATAATCATGAATTTATTGCTGATTTTGAAAATGCTATATTAAAACTAGATGAAGTTTTAGAATGTTTTCATGTAAGCGGTGATTATGATTACATCTTAAAAATTTGTGTGGCAGATATGGAAGAATATAGAGAGTTCATGGTTACCAAACTAACATCTATTAAACACATTGGAAGTACCCATTCTTCATTTATGATTGGAGAAGTAAAAAGCACAACCGTTTATGATATTTAAAAAACTAATAAAAAAAAGCATCGTTTTAACTTTTATTGTTTTCTTTTTTTCTTGCCACTCTAAAGTAATTAAAGAAAAAGAAAGGCTCCTTAACAGAAAATGGATGCTTGTAGAAATGGATTCAATCCCTTCTGAAATACTTATAAGAAATAATGCGTATATTGATATGACTATAAAAAATGGAGAAGCATCAGCCTACTTAGGTTGTAATAAATTTAATTTTAGTTATCATTTTAAAAACTCTAATACTTTTTCTGCTACGAATATTATTTCAACTAAAATGTTTTGTGAAGAAACCGTAAAAATCGAAGAAATTTTTGCAAAATTAATACCAAAAGTTAATAGTTTTAACGCTACAAAAGCACATCAATTAGAACTTTTTATAAATGAAAAAAAGAAAATGCGTTTTGTTGCCGCTGATTGGGATTAAATATCACAAATTATCTCAATTTTTTATATTATAAATTGTTAATTTTGTGATCAATTTTTTAAAACAACATAAAATAAATATTTATGAGCACATTTGACGTAGTTGTAATAGGTTCAGGTCCTGGCGGATACGTATCGGCAATTCGTTGCGCACAACTAGGAATGAAAACGGCTATTATTGAAAAATATGCCACTCTTGGAGGTACTTGTTTAAATGTAGGATGTATACCTTCAAAAGCATTATTAGCTTCTTCTCATCATTATGAAGAATTGCAACACTTTGCAGATCACGGAATTGAAGTTTCAGGTGATGTAAAAATCAATCTTCAAAAAATGATCGAACGCAAACAATCTGTAGTAGATCAGACTTGCGGTGGAGTTAAGTTTTTAATGGATAAAAACAATATTACCGTATTTCAAGGTGTTGGATCATTCGAAAACGCAACTACTTTAAACATAACAAAAGAAGATGGCTCTATCGAAAAAATTGAAGCAAAAAATACGATTATTGCTACAGGTTCAAAACCATCTAGCTTACCTTTCATCAAAATTGACAAAGAAAGAATTATTACTTCTACTGAAGCTCTAAAACTACCCGAGGTTCCTAAACATTTAATCATCATTGGTGGAGGGGTAATTGGTTTAGAATTAGGGCAAGTGTACTTACGCCTAGGAGCTCAAGTATCAGTGGTTGAATTCATGGATAGAATTATCCCTGGCATGGACAGCGCTTTATCCAAGGAATTGACTAAAGTATTAAAAAAACAAGGCATGAAATTTTATACTTCACACAAAGTAAAAGAAGTGTCTCGTAATGGAAATGAAGTTGTTGTAAAAGCCGATAATACAAAAGGACAAGAAATCGTTCTTGAGGGCGATTATGCCTTAGTAGCCGTAGGCCGTAGGCCTTATACAGATGGCTTAAATATTGATAAAGCAGGTGTAAAACTTACAGAAAGAGGCCAAGTAGAAGTAAACAATCATTTACAAACGTCTACTCCCAATATTTATGCTATTGGCGATGTAATCCGCGGAGCTATGTTAGCACACAAAGCAGAAGAAGAAGGCGTTATGGTAGCCGAATATTTAGCTGGACAAAAACCTCATATTGATTACAACTTAATCCCTGGAGTAGTATATACTTGGCCAGAAGTTTCAGCTGTAGGAAAAACAGAAGAGCAATTAAAAGCCGAAGGCAAAAACTATAAAGTTGGTAACTTTCCTTTCAAAGCATTAGGACGTGCTCGCGCAAGTGCCGATACCGATGGCTTTATAAAAATATTAGCTGATTCCTCTACTGACGAAGTATTAGGCATACATATCATTGGTGCTCGTGCTGCTGATTTAATCGCAGAAGCTGTTACCGCTATGGAGTTCCGAGCTAGTGCAGAAGATATTTCAAGAATGTCACATGCTCATCCTACTTTTGCAGAGGCAATCAAAGAAGCTGCTTTAGACGCTACTGGTAAAAGAGCATTACATATCTAATTTTAACATACAAATCAAAGAAGGTGTCTAAAGATAAGTAGCTTTACATCTTTATCACCTCAACAACAGGAGAAGTCACATTACCAATACTATGTGATTTCTCCCTTTGACCAAAATAACAAGATTACAATCTTTTAGAACACCCTTCTTATTACAAAAACAAAATACTTATAAAGAGATTATTTTCATATACACAACTCTACAAAAGTCAATTCCTATTTTAGAACATGCTCTCTTATTAACAAAATACACACAACCCCCTCTTGAATATAATTTTCATAGATCCCTTTTATAGAAAAGAAATACCTTTTTTCAGGACACTCACATCACTTTTTTACAGACAAGTCAATAAATAAATAAGATTTTCAAAATCTATTTATTTACAATAAAGTAGAAAGCATATTAAAAACAATTCACTTAAAAAAATATCTATTTAAAAATCAAGAACTTAGAAAAAACAAGTAAAAAAAGTAAAAAAAAGCTTGTTTTTATAAAAAACAATCGTAATTTTGCATCGCAATCAAGCAAACAAGGTCAAGCGAGGGGGAGATACTCAAGCGGCCAACGAGGACGGACTGTAAATCCGTTGGGAAACCTTCGCAGGTTCGAATCCTGCTCTCCCCAC
>NZ_PCMX01000154.1 GCF_002530675.1 Flavobacterium columnare NBRC 100251 = ATCC 23463 | reverse complement strand
AATAATGCCACATCCTTCCTGTGTTTTTGAATGTGAAAAATAAAAAAAGATGTTATTTTTTTACCAATTCAATATCCTGTGTTTGTAATTTTTGACTCAACCATTTTTTTATCTTATTTGTGTCAATTGTATTATCATTACATTCGTACAGCAAAACAATAAATGTTTTTTGTTCGTCCGTATTTGTATTAATTATATGTTTTCCTAATGATACATTTTTTAGTTCAGGAAATAGGATAGCAATTTCTTCTAAGGTTTCGTTATTTGAAATTTTGTACTCATTCAATTCTTTTTGTAATTTGTTTATTAAAAGATCTTTTTGGTCAGATGTTTTGTTTTGAATCCCAATTTCATTCAAAATTTCATCTTTTAAATCTTTTGGATCTTGTTTTATTTCTATTACAGTATTCTTAATATCGTATTTAGAAAGTCTTTCATTTAGTAATTTAGTTTCATTTTCATTAAACTTTTTACTTAAAAAAGCCAGTTCTATTGTTTTAGGGGTGGTATTATGTTTTGTTTTTTTATAAATAATTGTATAGCCTTTATTTGTTAATTCTTGAGTTAGAAACTCTTCTATTTTTTGGTTATACTTATTTTCCTGAAGCAAGCTATATGCCATATAAAAACTAGGAATGATCATAATTAAAATAAGAATTGAAATACCGTAACGTATTTGTTTTTCAAATTTTTGATTGAGTGTTTTTATAGGTTTGTAATTCAGGTATTTAAGTACTAAAAAGGTTGAGATGCAGATAAAAAAACAGTTGATAGAATATAAATAAATAGCTCCTAAAAAATAAGAAAAATTACTAATAGCAAGTCCGTGTCCTGCTGTACAAAGAGGAGGCATTAATGCAGTGGCAATAGCTACCCCTGGTATTGGATTGCCTTTTTCTACTCGAGTTATTGCAATAACACCAACCAAACCTCCAAAAAAAGCAATGAGAACATCGTAAATATTAGGAGAGGTTCTAGCAAGTAATTCGGAGTTTGTATCCTTAAAAGGACTAAAGTAAAAATAAATAGTTGCAACAGTTAAACTTAATATGGTAGCAATTAATAAATTTTTGGAAGATTTTTTTAATAGTTCAAAATCATAAATAGCTAATGAAAATCCAGCTCCTACAATAGGCCCCATTAAAGGAGAAATAAGCATTGCACCTATAATTACAGCTGTAGAATTTACATTTAAGCCAACACAGGCAATTACTATGGCACAGGCCAATGTCCATAAGTTAGATCCTCTAAAAGAAATATTAGATTTTACAGTTTCTAAAACTTTTTCTTGCTTTTCTTCACCTTTATTTAAATTGATAAAGTCGTAAATTTTTTTCTCAATCATCTGCTATTTATTATAATTTCTTATTAGTTTTTATGAAGTTAATGTTTTGTTTTTAAATAGTACATTAGGATGGAAGTCAAATATATAAAAATGCTTTTAAATTTAGACTTAGAACCTTAATTTCCTAAAAATGCTTAATAAGCACTTTGGGTAAGTTCATACAAAACGCTAAAATTTAAAATTTTGTAAAAGAATGAAGACTTTAAAAATTTTTTTTTAGAAAGGATGAGGTTTGTTATGAGCAAGGTATTTAAAAAGGAATAGCATTAATACCATTTAAACTTTAAATTTTCTTTTTAAAAATAGTACATCTACAAAAGCAACAAAAATTAGCATTCATTCTTGATACGTTTCGCGCTCGAACGAACCATGATTTCAATTATAACTCAACCGTCCGTCCGAGTTGTTTTAAAATGAAAAAAAAGAGCGAGAATTTTACTTTTTAATCCAGTATATTTTAAGTTTAAATGGTATAAAAGACCTCTCGTTTGTGGCTCCAACGTTGGTCTAACTATAAAATTTACTCCAAAATATCCATATCAAAATCTTTTTTGCAGATGTTCACTTCGTTAGTCGTTTTGCGCATTTTGATTACAGAATGTCCCACATCCCCCTGAATGGTAACCGAAGTGTCTTTGGTTTCGTTTTTAAAACTATAGTCCGATTCGTATTGACTCACAACGAAAACATCGTTTGTTTCCTGAAAGGTCATTTTTACTACCTCTTTCAATACCCTTACAGTATATCCCGTACTTTGTTTGTCGTTAAAATTATCACTGCTCATCTCAAAAGTATAGTTCGAAAGGAGATGATATTCCAAGGTTATCGGGCGACATTCTTTTTTGGTAAGCGTTAAGGAGCCCAGTAATGGTAATTTAGGATTTTGTGAGCGAAAATGCAGGATATAGTTAGCTTTATCACTGGTTTCTTCCAATTTGAATTGAAAATCTTTGCGATTCAAAAAAGCATAGCTTTCATAGAAGTGCTCCAACTGCCCAAAAATCGAAGTCAAATAAAATGGAATTTGCTCCCTTGGATTGCGTTCTTTTTTAAAAATGGCATTTTCAGCTTGCTGATACGTATCAAATTTCGCTTTGTCCAATTGATAAGTACTTTCGCAACCAATAGGCGAAACGGACTTCAAGAGACAAGTACCTTTAAAACTATAAAAAGGCATTTGGTTGATTTGCGCCACAGCTTCTACCGTGTAAAAATCGGTGGTGTTTGAGCGGTAATGCTGTTTGAACTGCGCACGCATTTTCAATAGCACTTGCTCCAACTCAATTTCCTGAGGGGTTCTAAAATCTTTGTGTTCCTGTTTTTTGATTTGAGCACCAATGCCTTGTATAGCGAACAATGCAAAAAGAAGCGGACGTAGTAACATGCGTAGCCGATTTTGGGTTAGTAGTTCTTAAAGATACTAAAACGCAGGTATTTATGGAAAATTTTGTGGGATAAAAGAAAAGTACCCAACAGAATATTTTTTTGAAGCCTCTTTTGTATAAAATGCTATTTTTGAATAGCAAATAAACAAAACATATTCCTCTACTAAACCCTGCGCTATTATTGTGTGTTTTCTTGTTTTAGCTTTTGGATATTGTTTTTACGGGAAACCGTAAGTTTATGACTCTAGAGAAGTTTAACTTTATAACAAACCATTAAACAACAAACCATGAGTTTCAAATTACTTGCCCTACGACCGCTTGACGGATGCAATGAAAAATTCTTAAAGAATTTAGAAGAAAATAGGATTTATCAGTTTTATCAAGATTATGAATTTCTGAATACAAATGGGAAAAAAGTTGAAGGAAAAGATAAAATAGTTGAAATAAAATTTAACAACTCACTTCCTGATGATTTATTTGGTGAAGGAATTAGTATATCTGCCATTGTAGGGAAAAATGGGAGTGGGAAGAGTGCTCTGATGGAGTTGTTTTTGGCTAGCATAACTAAAATGTCAATGTTGATAGATGATAATTTTATTGTAACTGATGAACTTTACGATTCAAGTAAAGATGATTATGGAACCAATAAAAATAACTTTGAAAAAAGTAAAAAAGAAGACTTATCAAATTTAAAACTAGAATTCTTTTATATTCAGACGTCAGGATTTATAGCTAGTAATAGAAAAAATGAAAAATGCTTATTAGAAAATGATGATACTAGTTATAAAAAGCCACATATTCGCAGAATTAAATTGATGAATGATAAAGTTTACTTTCAAGATTGGTGTAGAAAGGAAAATAATAATTTATACATAGCAATAAGTAATGACCTTTATGATTTTGATGATTTAGATAAAGTAAAAAAAAGTGAAACCGCAAACTTGCCTAATCAAAGTATATATTTTTTGAGAGATTTATTTTATACTAGTGTTCATAATTACTCGCATTATGCTTTTAACACAAAGGAAATAGGAGAATGGATAAGAGGGGTGTTTCATAAAAATGATGGATATCAATTTCCATTGGTTATTAGTCCCTATCGAGATAAAGGTAATATTGATATTAACAAAGAAAATGATTTAGTAAAAGCCAGACTTATCGCAAATATATTATCTGAAAGTAGTTTGAGGTTAATACAAGAAAAAAAAGAACTAACACATGTTGATATTTCAATAGATGAAACTAAGTTCTTAAATTTTAATATTGAAGATGGTGATTTCAGAATTTTAAATTCCAAAAAGGAAAGAACTGAAATTATAGTAAAACTATTGAATAAGTTTTATCCCTTAAAACAAGGTAAGAATCATACTGTTACTGAAAATTTATTTTCTAGATATGCTGTTGATTACCTTGTGGTTAAAATGTATAAGTTAGTTTGGTATAAAGTTTTTGAAGATTATAAAGACTGCTTTGAAACTAAAGAAGAAGTATTAAATGATAATGATGAAATAAGAAGGTTCAAAATTAAAAATATAAACAGTGAATTATTTGAAGATTATATAAATGCACTCGAAAATGATACGAGCCATTTAACATTTAAATTAAGACAAGCTTTATTTTTTATCTGTCAACCTTATCTTGATAAAGACACAAAAGATTTAGATTTTTTAGAAATACAGTCATTGGAAAAAATGCTGAAAAGTGCAAAAAAGAAATTATTTGAAAGAACTTTTGATCCTGATGCATTTCAAAATGTTACATATATCACTAGTGATGGTAGTAAAATTGGTAATCTGACCCCTAGACTTGATGACATACCAAATGATATCACTATTTATGAAATAGTACCTTCCTTTTTTAAGATTGAATTCTATTTTAATGAGAATAAACAAGATGCGTTTTCAAAGTTAAGTTCAGGACAACGTCAAAAAATATATTTGTTACATACTGTAATTTATCACATACGTAACTTAATATCTGTACAAAGGATTAGGGGAGAGAAAAGTACTCAAGAGTTGATTCAATACAAAAATATTAATATTGTTTTTGATGAAATAGAGTTGTATTTCCATCCTGAGTTCCAAAGAAGTTTTATTCAAGATTTTCTTCATTATTTAAAAGCATTAAATATTAAAACTTACAAATCTTTTAATTTACTTTTTATCACCCATTCCCCTTTTATTTTATCTGATATTCCTAAACAGAATGTGTTGTTTTTATCTGATGGAAAACCTAAAGAATTTGATAGGAAGAATACATTTGGAGCTAATATTGCTGATTTGTTGATAGATAGTTTCTTTTTTAATGATGACAATGAACATAAATTGTTGATAGGCGATTTTGCTAAAAATGAAATTAATAAAACTATTGAATGGTTGAATGATATGAAAAATGAAACCGACGAGTCTAAAATTAATGTAATTGAAAAGGCAAAACATAAACGGATCATTGATTTGATAGATGAACCATTAATAAGAACTAAATTAAACGAAATGTATTACGAAGTTTTTGATAAAGAATATCTTCTTGAAAAAGAAAAGGAGTATATTAAGAAACGTGCAATTGAATTAGGTTTTATAAAAGAGTAAATCATGATTAAGTTGCAACCCAATAATGAAGCTGTTAAGTTTCATTATGATGAAGTAAGTAGAACTTTGAATAGTACATCTATAAAAAGAAATAACACTGAAGTTAAATTGAATGAAAATTTTCTTATTTTTTTAAATACTTATAAAGAAGATTTAATATCAGGATTACCGTCTCGATTATTGGAATTACATCGAGAATATTTACAGCTAGAAATTTCTGAAGATGATAGAAGTGTTATAAAGGATTTTTTTATTAATACTGGATATAAAAATTTTAAGAATAAAGTTTTTTTAGAGAAATTAGGTTTTAATACCTGTGCTTATTGTAATCGAAATTATACTTTGCAGATTGTTGATGACAGAGCGAGAGCGCAGCTTGACCACTGGTTTCCTAAAGAAACATTTTATATTTTAGCATTATCACTTTATAATTTAATACCAAGTTGTCCATCGTGTAATCATATAAAATTAAATAACGCTCCTGATGATGGTTGGGAAAATGCTTTAAATAATTTAAATCATCCTTATCTAGAATGTAATAATTTCAAGTTTAGTTATGAGTATAGGAGTTTAGAAGATTTTAATTTAAAAATTGACGTTGAGAAAGATTCTAAAACGGATAATACCTTAAAATTTAATCGTATAGAAGAGATTTATAATGCACATTCTAATTTGGAGTTGAAAGATTTGGTGCATTTACGCTCTAAATATTCAGACACTTTTTTGAATATTGTTAAAGATAGTTTTGGCGGAATAATGTCAAAAGAAGAAGCATATCGGATAATTTTTGGAGTCGAGGAAAAAGCAGAAAATTTTCATAAACGACCTTTTTCAAAATTTAAAACTGATATAATTGATGAACTTTTAAATGATAATAAAAATAAGTTCGAGACTTGATTCTTTTTAGATTCCTCGTTGCCTCAGAGTAACAAACTGAGTGGAGCAACTTTGCGAACCTAGCGTAAAAGTTTTGCTAACTTTGCGGTTAGATATTGAAACTATGTGGTAAAAAAAGTAAAAGCCTGAAAAAATCTTCAGGCTTAATATTATCGTATTTTCTTAATAAAATTTCCAATACCATCCACACCATTAGCGGTTAAATGTTTGATAAACGCACTACCAATAATGGCACCTTGTTGGTGCGTAGTGGCATGTTGGAACGTTTTAGCATCAGAAATTCCAAAACCTATGACTTGTGGGTTTTTCAGTTGCATTTTAGCGATGCGTTCAAAATACGCCATTTGCTCGTCCCCAAAGCCCGTTTGACTACCCGTAACGCTTGCGGTACTGACCATATAGATAAAACTATTGGAAATAGCATCGATCTGGCGAATGCGTTCGTCACTGGTTTGCGGTGTGATTAAAAAGATATTTTTTAAGTCGTATTTCTCAAAAATAGCCTGATATTCTTGTTGGTATATCTCCAAAGGTAAATCGGGGATAATTAAACCGTCGATGCCTACTTGGGCGCATTGCTGACAAAATTTTTCTACTCCAAATTGCAGTATCGGATTCAAATATCCCATAATCAATAACGGAATTTGTACCGTTTGACGAATGGTTGCCAATTGCTCGAAAAGTAGGGCAGAAGTCATTCCGTTTTCTAATGCAATCGTCGAACTTTCTTGTATAGTAGGTCCATCGGCTAAGGGATCACTAAATGGTAATCCGATTTCAATCATATCGACTCCGTTTTTTTCTAGTTCTTGGATGATGTGTACGGTGTCGTTTAATGCAGGATACCCAGCGGTGAAATACAGGGATAAAAGCCCCCTAACCCCCGAAGGGGGAACTGTTGGTGTGTAAAGTTTATTGATTCTGTTCATGATTTTTTTGTTTCAAGTTTCAGGTTTCAAGTTTCAAGTTCCACGTTACGTAACTTGAAACTTGAAACAATTTTTTTATAATTCAAAGTAATTGATATACGTATTCAAATCTTTATCGCCTCTTCCAGAAAGGTTAATGACTACAATATCTTCTTTCTTGAATTTTTTTAAGTCAAAAATGGCTAAAGCGTGCGAACTTTCAATTGCTGGAATGATGCCTTCTTTTTTACAAAGGTTAAGACCTGCTTGCATCGCTTCGTCATCGGTAGCTGACATAAAAGTGGCGCGTCCGCTTTTGAATAAATGCGCGTGTAATGGACCTACACCTGGGTAATCTAATCCTGCCGAGATAGAATAGGGCTCTGTAATTTGGCCGTCTTCGGTTTGCATTAATAGGGTTTTGCTTCCGTGGATAATACCTTCTTTTCCTAATATTGAGGTAGCAGCGCTTTCGCCTGAATAAATTCCTTTTCCAGCGGCTTCTACAGCAATTAAATTGATATTTTCATCGTCTAGGAAATGATAGAAAGCGCCAGCGGCATTACTTCCTCCACCCACACAAGCAATGACATAATCAGGGGTTTCGCGACCTTCTTTTTCTAATAATTGTTTTCTAATTTCTTCCGAAATAATACTCTGAAAACGGGCTACCATATCAGGGTAAGGATGAGGTCCTACTACCGATCCTATGATGTAAAAGGTATCAAGCGGATTGTTAATCCAATCGCGAATAGCTTCATTAGTCGCATCTTTTAAGGTCTTTGAACCTGAGGTGGCAGGACGGACTTCTGCGCCTAGCATTTTCATTCGGGCAACATTGGGTGCTTGACGTTTGATGTCGATTTCGCCCATATACACAATACATTGTAATCCCATTAAGGCACAAACGGTGGCGGTTGCCACTCCGTGTTGACCAGCACCCGTTTCGGCGATGATGCGGTGTTTGCCTAATCGTTTGGCTAATAAAATTTGTCCTATGGTATTGTTGACTTTATGCGCACCTGTATGGCATAAGTCTTCTCGCTTTAAATAGATATTGGTGCCATATTGCTCCGATAAATTTTTAGCAAAATACAAAGGGGTAGGGCGACCTACATAATCTTTTAATAATTCTAAATATTCTTGTTGGAAACTCTCCGTTTCGATTATATCAAGGTACTGTTGGCGTAACTGCTCCACATTAGGATACAGCATTTCTGGGATAAAAGCCCCTCCAAAATCACCATAAAATCCTTTTTCGTTTACTGTATATTTCATTTTTTTTATTTTTAGTTTTAAAGTTTCAAAGTTTCAAAGTTTCAAAGTTT
>NZ_PCMX01000153.1 GCF_002530675.1 Flavobacterium columnare NBRC 100251 = ATCC 23463 | reverse complement strand
GTTGTGGTTTGATTAAAGATTAGAAAACACGATATTAAATGAAAATTTATCTTTTAGATTTAACGTGTTGTGGTTTGATTAAAGATTAGAAAACACGATATTTTCGGAAAAAGAAAGAGGTGTTCCAGATAGTTGTGGTTTGATTAAAGATTAGAAAACACGATATTGAAAGAGTTATTACAATGCCTTTAAGAGTTGTTGTGGTTTGATTAAAGATTAGAAAACACGATATTAAGAAATGCAATTTATGTATTGATATGCTTGTTGTGGTTTGATTAAAGATTAGAAAACACGATATTTGCTTAACTTATTACCTGTGTATTATATAGTTGTGGTTTGATTAAAGATTAGAAAACACGATATTAAGAAGAAAGAGAAAAATGGGGTCTTATTGTTGTGGTTTGATTAAAGATTAGAAAACACGATATTGCGATAGAAAAGGCGGTAAATTAAATTGGGTTGTGGTTTGATTAAAGATTAGAAAACACGATATTTCCGGTTATTGGTAATATCAAAAAAACTATGTTGTGGTTTGATTAAAGATTAGAAAACACGATATTCGAGCAAAATATTGATAATTACGAAACCAGGTTGTGGTTTGATTAAAGATTAGAAAACACGATATTTTAATTGATTACAGAAATGCTGGGCTTGAAGTTGTGGTTTGATTAAAGATTAGAAAACACGATATTATAACAATATAACCTCTTGACTTTAAGTGGTTGTGGTTTGATTAAAGATTAGAAAACACGATATTAGCTAACAGCTTAGTTATTAAATATCAAAGCATTAAGCCGAAATATCGTTAAAAAAAATGCTTCTTTTTTGGCACGTTATACCAAGATTGAAGCATTTTTTTATTTCTAAAACAGTTCCAGTTGGGTGGGTTGTGGTGCTTTAGGGGTTTCTACTTTACCCCAAAAGTTTTGTATGTTCCCAAATTGCTTGTCTGTAATTCGTAACATACTTACTTTTCCTGAAGGAGGCAGGAGTTTGTGTACACGTTTTTCATGTACATCGGCACTTTCGCTACTGGCACAATGCCGTATATATACCGAGTATTGCATCATACTAAAACCATCTTTCAAAAGTTGGTTCCGAAATCCAGAAGCATTTTTTCGGTCTTTCTTAGTCTCAGTAGGCAAATCAAAAAACACAAACAACCACATAATTCGATACCCGTTTAAATCCATAATTTTGGGTATTTTATCTTTTTACGATCGCCCGAAAAACACTGTTGTAAGGAACTTGCCGTTTTTTGTAATCCTACCATCAAAGGACTTTTTTCGTCTTTAAAATACACTGTACGCGTAAGTATTTGTAATAATTCAGATTTTATAGCTGTATTCAGTTCTTGCTCTTCGTAGCGCTGTATTAGTTCATATACTTTTTCATCTACTAAAGGGCGAAAAGGTTCCATAATATCATCTGCTAAAGCAAAAGCATTGTATTTATTTCTATGATGAATACCTAAGGTGTTTAATAAACCACTTCCTGATAAAGATCTAGCTGTGGCTGCTCGTAATAAAGTATAACCGTAATTTAAAAAATTATTAGGATAATCTCCAAAGCGTTCCCGCTTGAAACGTATATCAAAAAATTGTTTCCAATACTGACTGGCTGCAACTCCTTCCATATTACTACTATCACCACTTAAAACCTTAGAAGCTAAAAAAGGAAACTGATTTTTTAAACCAGTTATACGCTCAAGTAACAAACCTTGATTTGTAATTTTTTCAACAATGGTTTGTTGCCATAATTGTTTTTTTAGCGGAATACTTGCTTCAATCTGATATTTAAAGAGTTCTTGTTGTATATGGTGACTATTCAAATTCAAAAACATACCTTGTGGCAAATGGGATGCGTTGCAAATAATGACAGCACTGTTATGTTCTAATAATAAATTTAAAGCTGGGAGACTAATATAGATTTCTTGACTTTCAAGTACCAAAAAGCCTATATCTTCTATGGGTATAGTAGCCTCTCGTAAAATCCCTTTTATAATTAATTGATTGTTTTTTGTATAAAGAGATGATTTATTTTCAATTAGAATGGTTTTTTTTAGCATTTATTTTTTTACGATGAATATAACAGCTCTTTTAGAACTTCTATTACGGAAAACCGTAAGGTCTTTAAAAACATAGAATTTACTTTTGTCAAAAAAGGTAAAATGAAAAAAATATTTTTAGTTTTAGTATGTTTTTGTTGTTTTTGGAAATGTAAAAAAGAACCGATAAAAGTACCAGTAAAACCAGCGGTAAAAGTAAAAATCGAACCCAATGACATCAAATCTGTTACACCACAAGAAGCTCAAACTTTTTATAAAAATCCTGAAAAGAAATACGAATATCGAACAGGAAAATTTAACGAATATGAGTATAATTACGATGTAATAGGAACTGATCAAGATAATAATGTGGTTACAGGCAATATTATTACACACAAAAAATACGGGGCGGGAATACTTTATACCAATGACAAAAGTGATATTCCTGTGAAAGTAGAGTGGATAGGTTATGGTAAACTAATAGGAATTGATTCTAATAAAAATGAATATGAACTTAAAATAAAAGAATAACAATAAAACGAATAAGTGTATATTAATATTTATACTTGGTCTTATTTCTGAAAACGGAAGTACCTATTTGTGGAGGTACTGGTACAAAAAAATATTTTAAAGTATCTTGTGAGGATTAAATAGAGCTATAAGCAACCCATTTATAACGCTTCATTAAACTCATATTATGTGTTAGATTTTGTGATAAATAGGAAAAAGATAAAGAAGGTAAAAAGGGATATAAAATTTTTACCACAGCTATAGTTTTACATTGAGGACAAAAAATAGAGACTTTTTTAGATTCAAAAATCACTTTTTATCTGTAATAAATT
>NZ_PCMX01000152.1 GCF_002530675.1 Flavobacterium columnare NBRC 100251 = ATCC 23463 | reverse complement strand
AGGTCCCCATAATAATAACATCATACACTTTTTGTTTTGTATGTAATACATATTCAATCTTATTCCTTTTAGCTGAAGATTTAAGAATAAAAGTATAAAATAAATCCAGAAAAATACTACTTATTAGAACAATAAATAAGAGTAATACACTATGTTTTAAGAATTTTTTCATTAGAATTGAAAATATATAAACTCCTTATAATCAGAATAAACACCTAAAGCAATTAAAGCTAAAATAGATATAAATAATTTAACATAAACAAATCTTCCAGAAATAGGCTCAATTTTATCCTTATTAAACCATTCAAAAAGAATAAACGACACAACCAAAGGCATTAATTCATAAGAATAACGCTCATTATTTAGGTATTGGATAGAAAAATCACCATTAGTAAATAACTGGTAAATATAATTATAAGCATCCGTAATAGATTTTGCTCTAAAAAATATCCATGCCAAAGTAGAAAGAGCAAAAGTACTTATTATATTAAATATGGTTGTAATTCCAGAAGCATTCCACTGGAAATGTATAGTTCCTAGATTAGTTCTGTTTTTATTAAATAATAAAAGGGGTAAAAAATAGATAGCATTTATAAGTCCCCATATAATAAAGGTCCAATTAGCTCCATGCCAAAATCCACTGACTAAAAAAATAATAAATGTATTACGAACTTGCATCCATTTGCCTCCTTGACTACCTCCTAGAGGAATGTATAAATAGTCTCTAAACCAAGAAGATAAAGAGATGTGCCAACGACGCCAAAACTCTGCAATATCTCTAGAAAAATAAGGATAATTAAAGTTTTTTAGTAAATCAATTCCAAATAATTTAGATGTTCCTAATGCAATATCCGAATAACCACTAAAATCACCATATATCTGAAAGGCAAAATAAATAGCACCCAATACTAATGAATAAGAATTCATTGTATGCGAATGATCAAAAATAGCATTTGCATACAATGCACAAGAATCAGCAACAACTATTTTTTTTACTAACCCCCATATAATCTGGTAGGTTCCTTCTTTTGCTTTCTCAAAATTAAATTCTCTTTTAACCTTTACTTGAGGTAATAAATGAGTCGCTCTTTCAATAGGACCAGCGACTAATAAAGGAAAATAACTAACAAATAATGAATAATCAATAAAATTATATTCCGCTTTAATTCTTTTTTTATAAATGTCAATTACATAAGATAATCCATGAAAAGTATAAAAAGAAATACCAACAGGCAATACAAGTTGTAATAGATAAGGATGTACTTCAAATCCTATTTTATTGCATAAATCAGCAAATGATTGTGCAAAAAAGTTATAATATTTAAAAATTCCTAAAAACCCTAAATTTATCCCAACACTTAACCAAAACCAAAATTGAGCAATTCTTTCGTTATTACTTCTTTCAATTTTTATACCTGATACATAATCTAAAAGCGTTGAAAAAATTAATAAGAACAAAAAATGCCAATCCCAACAAGCATAAAAATAATAACTAGCTATAATTAATAAGGTATTTTGTGCCTTTTTAGATCTATTAAAAACAAACCAATAGAGTAAAAAAACAAGAGGTAGGAAAATCGCAAATTCTAAGGAATTAAAAAACATTTTATTTTATTTAAAAAAACAACATAGGTAATAAAAAAATAGTTCTACTATTTCAAATGATCCTAAGTTTGCAAAAATAATTTAATTTATATTTCTTGTATACTATTTTATTTAATTCTTTTAGATAGAATAGAAAAAAGAAAATGTATTAAAAAATAGAAGTAGAATTTTTTTTACTTTTTAGTAAATATTTAATGATTTATAAATTGCTCACTCATTAGAAATATGGTATTTTCGCTTTTCAGAATTTTAACGAGTCATAAACCATTTTATAAAAAAGGCAAATCATGAGTTATTATACCATAAAGGATTTAGAAAACTACTTTAAAATGTATAAAAAATCGGTACGAGAACCCAAAAAATTTTGGGATAAAATAGCCGATGAGAATTTTATCTGGTATCAAAAATGGGATAAGGTTTTTGATTTTGATATGCAAAAAGCAGAATTTAAATGGTTCATTGATGCAAAAGTTAATATAACAAAAAACTGTATTGATCGCCACTTGGCTAGACGTGGAGACAAAACAGCAATTATTTTTGAACCTAATAACCCCGAAGAAAAAGCACAGAAGATAAGTTACAACGAACTTTATCAAAAAGTTTCAAAAATGGCTAATGTTTTGTTAGAACAAGGCATAGAAAAAGGAGATCGCGTATGTATTTATTTACCCATGATACCTGAATTAGCCATAGCCGTTTTAGCTTGCGCAAGAATAGGTGCTATTCATTCTGTTATTTTTGCAGGTTTTTCAGCAGGTGCTTTGGAAGCTCGTATAAATGATTGTCAAGCAAAAATGGTGATTACATCTGATGGAGGTTATAGAGGTGATAAAAAAATCAATCTAAAAGGGATTGTAGATGAGGCACTAGAACGTTGTCACGGTGTTAAAACCGTTTTAGTTGTTGAGCGAACCAAGGAAAAGATAGATATGAAAATAGGACGTGATCATTGGTTACAACCTTTATTAGACAATGCTTTAGACACTAGTGTGGCTGAAATAATGGATGCTGAAGATCCATTATTTATCTTATATACTTCAGGTTCTACAGGAAAACCAAAAGGGATGTTACATACAACAGCTGGATACATGGTTTACACAGCTTATACATTTAAAAATGTTTTTAATTATAATGACGGAGATATATTTTGGTGTACCGCAGATATAGGTTGGATTACAGGACATTCTTATTCATTATACGGACCTCTTTTAAATGGTGGAACAACCGTAATCAGTGAAGGGATATTGTCATATCCCGATTTTTCACGTTATTGGCAAATAATCGAAAAACATAAAATAACACAATTTTATACAGCTCCTACAGCCATTCGTTCTTTAGCCAAAGAAAATTTAGACTATGTACAGAAATTTCCTTTAAAATCATTAAAAGTAATAGGTTTAGTAGGAGAACCTATTAATGAAGAAGCTTGGCATTGGTATAATGACCATGTAGGAGGGAAGCGTTGTCCACTAGTAGATACATGGTGGCAAACAGAAACAGGTGGAATTATGATTGCACCTATACCTTTTGTAACTCCTACTAAACCTACTTATGCCACCTTGCCATTACCAGGAGTACAACCTGTTTTAATGGATGAATTAAGAAATGAAATAGAAGGAAATCAAGTTGTAGGAAGTTTATGTATTAAATTTCCTTGGCCAAGTATTGCCAGAACTATTTGGGGAGATCATGAGCGATATAAAGAAACTTATTTTTCTCAATTTCCTGGAAAATACTTTACTGGTGATGGAGCATTGCGTGACGAAGTGGGATATTATAGAATAACAGGTAGAGTAGATGATGTTATTATTGTTTCAGGACATAATCTAGGAACAGCTCCCATTGAAGATTCTATTAATGAACATCCAGCTGTAGCAGAAAGTGCTATAGTAGGATTTCCTCACGATATAAAAGGAAATGCTTTATATGGTTTTGTCATTTTAAAAGAAACAGGAGAACATCGGGATCGTGAAAATTTAAAAATTGAAATAAATCAAATCATTTCGGATCAAGTAGGACCTATTGCTAAGTTAGACAAAATTCAATTTGTTAGTGGTTTACCTAAGACCCGTTCAGGTAAAATTATGCGTAGAATTTTAAGAAAAATAGCTTCTGGTGATTTAGAAAATTTTGGAGATATTTCTACGTTATTAAACCCAGAAGTTCTTGAAGAAATTAAAAACGAAAAAGTTTAAGAAACCAAAATACAACCTGTTAAAATAGAAAAAACAGGTTGTATTTTTTAGTGGAAATTTAACTAGAGCTTGCTAATTTTTTTTTAGCTAATCTTTAACTTACCTCTCATTTTTAAAAACAATAAACCGATATTGAATGCTAAATTTCCCGAAGTTAGTACTTCCGTTTTTTTTATTTTATAGGTAGAAAACAATTCCTCTAATGAAAATATTTTAGAACTTAAATCTAAAATTCTTGTTTCCATAACTTCTATATCTAATAAATTGTTTTTTATACGACCACTATGTAATTTTGATAGATATTCATTTAAAATTTCAATATCATAATGTATACGATGTCCTATAAGTGTAGCATTGCCTATAAAATGAATAAAAGCTTCAATGGCTTGTGCTTCTTCGTACGTTAATTCTTTTGCATTAATAATTTTATCTTTTTCTAGTTCAATTTCTAAGCTTTGTTCAATTATAATTTGATTGTTTTCAATGACAACAGCTCCTATTGAAATAATTTTATCTTTTGATGGATTTAATCCTGTAGTTTCAATATGCAAAGCTACCTTTCGTACAGAAGGTATTTCTAACTGAACTAAGTATTGTTTCCAAAAATCTGGATATTCTTTTCCTAAATGTTTTAACCAATCGAGCATTTTTATGAAAATTGTGTTAATTGAAACGTGTCTTTTACTATTTCTTCTAAATCTTTTAATACAGAAAGCGATTCTTTTAAACGTTCTTTCTCTATTTTAGGTAAATGTTCTACATCTATATATTCACCCGTATTATCATTTTTATAACCTTCTAAAATTCTATATTTAGATACTAATAAAAAAGTTTCAGATGCTTGACGATAAACTTCAGCATTATCTGGGTTTTTAATAGCTAATTCTTTATATCTAGAATAAGTATTATTAATTCCTTTTAATTCAAATTGTATAGATAGTAAACGAGCTATGTCTACCATTTGATTGATAGCTTTTTCTTTAATATTAAATTTTCCATGATGCAATCCGCTATCTTCTTCATTAAATTTTTTGAAAAAATTTAGAGGAGCAGGTTTTTTAAGGGCATCATTTCCTAAATAATCTAAAAACAATACCTTGTTTTTCATTTTAGAGATAGTATCTATTATGACTGTTTCAAAACTTTGATCTCCATAGACAAATTCATAATCAAAAAAGATAGCACAATGTTCATTTGTGAACTCTCCAGGGGATTTAATCCAATTTTCGTATTGTATAATCCATTCGGTTAAGGGTTTACACCATTTTTCGTTCGTTACAGAATTCCCAAATTCACAGTGTTTATAACCTAATTTTTCAAGTGTTTCTGCTACTTTTTTAGCTAATTGACTAAAGTAAAATCGGACATTTCTTGCCTGTTGCACATCTACATCAGCATAAATTAGCATATTGTCATGATCCGTTAATAATAACTGTTCTTTTCTTCCTTGACTTCCTATACTCAAAAAAGCAAAAGGAACAGGAGGGGAGCCTAAATCTAAAATAGCCAATTCGATGGATCTATTAATGATAGCTAATACAATTTCACCAGCTACATTGTAAAGATGTTGCAATGGTATATTTTTAGTAAGAGCTTGTTGCATCATAGATGCCATAGATCTATAAACGGCTCTTAATTCTAAATACGAACTAGCTCTTTTAGCTTCTTTTATTAATACTCCAGGAGAATTAGCTTGAGCTTGTACTAAATCTTGTTGGGTAATAACTCCTTTAATTTGAGTATTTGGTGTACCATCTGCAGTCACACATAAATGATGGACTTTATGAGATAACATTACTAATTGGGCTTCGGATAAGGAAACATTTTCAGTAACAGTTATTACAGGATAAGTCATAATTTTATCAATATGCGATTGAATGGCATTTTTTCCTGTAGCAACTTTATATTTGAAATCAGAATCCGTTACAATTCCAATGAGTTTATCATTTTCCATTATAAATGCGTTATCTAGCATTTTATCAGCCATTAATAACGCTACTTCCCTAATGGTTTGATGTCTTTCAACTAATAAAGGGGAGTGGTTATAGGTTAGTGTTTGTATAAAGGAAAAATCATTTTGAAATTCTGAAAGTTGAATATTATCAGCAATCAAATGTTTTTTATCTTGATCTGTTGGATTATTTGAATTTAAGGCAAAACTTTCTAATAAAAAATT
>NZ_PCMX01000151.1 GCF_002530675.1 Flavobacterium columnare NBRC 100251 = ATCC 23463 | reverse complement strand
TCTAATATCCTTACAAATACTCTATATATACAGTTCATCAAGGAGAAATTCTCTTTTTATAGGAATTCTTATTTTTGTAACTATAAGCAATTTCTTTTTTCAATATAAAACAAAATCTTTTTTATTTTATGGAATGATTGCTTATTTAATTAATAGATTACTTAGTCTTATATTAGTTTATAAAAGTATAACTAGAAAAGAACCTATTCCCATTGCAATTTCCACAATCCCATTTTTATTCTTTTACTTGTATATTATATTTTTATTTAAAGATTTTTATACCTACAATTTTTTAGTACTTCTATTTAATGGTTTATTAATGTCTTTATTAGGGGGGCTTTCATTATCTAATTATTATTTAGAAAACAAAGATGTTAACAATAAAAATTATTTTTTACTTATAAGTACTATTTCATTTGTAATGCAAAATCTAATATTTATTCTTCAAAAATATTACACTTTAGAACGACTTTTTGAACCTATTAATATTATATTGAACACATTATCTCTCTATATTTTCTATAGATTTATTATTTTAAGCGAAGAGTGTAAGAATAATAAATAAAATTTTATTATTCTTACACTCTATTGATTTTAGAATTAAAAAGATATTATTCTTTTTTATCTTCTAGAGGAACTAAATTAGATTCTTCCTCTATAGTTGTCGTTGAAACGGGACTAGCAGTCGGGTAAGTAGATTTTGGAAAAGCACTATATCTTTCTTCTATTTTAGGCCAATTAATTATACTAAAAAATGTATTAGCGTATTCTCTTTTTCTATTTTGAAATTTTAAATAATACGCATGTTCCCACATATCTAAGCATAATAAGGGAACTCCTTTAATACCTAGTGTTTTCATCTGAGGTGCATCATTATTGGCTGTGGTAATAATTCTTAATTTCCCGTATTTATCCGAAAGCAACCAAGTCCAACCTGAACCATTAATTCTTATAGAGGCTTCTGAAAAACTTTGAATAAACTGATCAAAAGAACCAAAATCTCTATTAATAGCCTCTAATAATTCACCGCTAGGCTGTCCACCAGCTTTTGGGGCAATAGATTCAAAGTAAAAATTATGATTGTATACTGCTCCTGCATAATTACGAACATCAGTATCCGAATAATTTAGGTTTTTAAATATATTTAAGAAATCTAATACTTCATATTTTGTTCCTATAACCGATTTATTTAAAGCATTAACATAGGGCAACAAATATTTTGAATAATGTAGCTCTAAAGTATTAGAATCTATATAAGGTTCTAAAGCTTTGTAATCATAAGTTAAATTGTATAATTGAAAAGATCCTTCATTAGCTTTTAAATCGGACGGTTTGGTATCTCTTTTTTCAACAGCCATTATGGGAGTAGCAGGAACATCTACTACTTCTACCAAGGTATCTTTCTTACAACTTAAAAAAGATAATGCAACCCAACAATTTATGATAACTATTTTTTTTTTATCCATTTATACAACTATTTCATTTACTAAATCAATATAACTTTTTTTAGCTTCCTCAATAGACAAATGGCTTACCTGCATCCAAGCGTTTAATTTAAAAGCATCGCGTACATCCAGATTACTATACTTCATATTAGACATAGAGCCATAACTGGCTTGTTTGTAATAGGCATATAAACGCAACATAATATCCTGAGGAAGAGAGTCCTGTTGCATTTTAGAAACTTTCATGAAAGCCTCCTTAAATTTAATATCTAATTCTTGATCAAACATTTTAAGCTTGCGCAATAACTGTGTAATTTCCAATTGCTTTTTCTTGTAGTTGTACATTAACCTTAGTTCCTAAAGGTAAATATAAATCTACACGAGAACCAAATTTTATAAATCCTGCATCAGTTCCTTGAGTAGCTAGATCTCCTTCTTTTGCATAATTTACAATTCTTTTTGCTAAGGCTCCTGCAATTTGACGATACATAATTTCTCCAAAAACTTTATTTTGAACGACCACGGAAGTACGTTCATTTTCCGTACTAGCTTTTGGATGCCAAGCTACCAAATATTTTCCTGGATGATATTTGCTGTATTTAACTATTCCAGAAACAGCGTAACGAGTAACATGAACGTTTATTGGAGACATAAATATAGAAACCATCAAACGTCTATCCTTAAAGTATTCTTCTTCGTATACTTCTTCTATGACTACTACTTTACCATCAACAGGAGCTAATATTGTATGTTCGTTAGGTTGTATTGTTCTGTTAGGATTTCTAAAAAATTGTAAAATCATTACATATAAAAATAACACTACTATTTGTACAGTCAAACGTAACCATATAATATCAACTAGAAATTTATCCGCTAAAAACAAGCTGATAATCATTACCAATGAAGCTACTGAAATAATTTTAATTCCTTCTTTATGAAACATATCCTACAATTTTTAATAATAAATAAACAAATGGAGTTGTAAAAATAATACTATCTAGTCGATCTAATATTCCTCCATGACCTGGCATAATATTACCACTATCTTTAACCCCAGCTAAGCGTTTGAATTTTGATTCAACTAAATCACCAATGGTTCCAAAACAACTCGTAAATAAAGCAATCAAAACCCAATATACTAACGGAAACAAATTTACATAATATATCCCAATTATAAAACTTGCCAATATAGCAAAGAGGGCACCTCCTAAAAAACCTTCTATTGTTTTTTTGGGTGATATTTTTTCAAACAACTTCCTTTTTCCAATTTTTTTACCAACTATATAGGCAAATGTGTCATTTGTCCATATTAAAATAAAAATTGCTATAATAATATGAGGATAATGATTATCATTTATTTCACCCAGTTTAGTAATTAGTATGAATGGGATGATAATATAACCTATTAATAGGATCCAATGCAAAGCAGTGATGTTTTTTATTTTATTATTAAATAACCAACTACAAAGAAAAATCAATACCATTAAACTGATGATGGTAAGCATCCAATTGTTAAAAGGATAGTTATTAAAGTAGGTAAAATTAAGATACGAAATGATAGCTAATAAAAAAGCCAGCCATTTGTTCATCCTAACTAAATTTGTAAACTCATTTACTGCTTGCAATAAAAAAAGTCCAAAAAGAATTAAAAAGGATTCTTCTGAATATAGAGTAGCAGACACTAACAAAGCAATATATACAATGCCTGATAATGCACGGACTAATGTTTCGTTCATGCTATAAATCTTCTAATAAAAGTAAATATACATTTTTTGGAGAACTTCCGTAATGAAGAAAATCTTCTTCTTTAACTTTTTCGAAATACTTAATAGTTGTAATATTCGTTGGATAATTAGTGGTATATCGTTTTTTAATTTCCCTCAATCCATCACTTTTACCTGGAACCATCTGGCTGGTGGCTCCTATTACTACTATACTATCTGGCAGTTCGTTAATTTTATTATGTTTTATTTGACTAGAAGAAAACATAATAGAACCGTCTTCTGCAATAAGTCCTTCACAAGTTGCTAATAAAAATTTAGGCCTTGTAGTATTCAGATAGGTTATATTATTAGAATCTAGCATTCCAAATAATTTTGATTCCAAGCAAATAGCCTCTGATTCGAACCAATCATTCTCTTCTAAAATATTTTCAAATTGTTCATTTAATTCTGCTAAATTTTCACAGTATAAGAATTTGCCTCCATTCTTTTTAAAATTCAAGGTGAACAACTCATCTACTGGTAAATTAACATTTACTTCTTGAAAAGGATTATATTCACTTTCATTAGCTTCTTGAGAAGCATCATTACTTGACCCAAAAATTTTCCTAAAAATACTCATATATTACTTACAAATAGAAGTAGTTGATTTAATTGGCAAAGTTAAAAAAAACTCAATCTAATTTTAACATAAGATTGAGTTTTTTAAAGTTTTTATTAACTAAGTTTTAAACAATTTCTTCCTGTAAAGGTTTATCATACGGACGTTTTCCAAAAATTTGCTCTAAATCGTCCTTAAAGATTACTTCTTTTTCTATTAAAATATCTGCCAAGTGCTCTAACTTTTCTTTGTTTTCTTGCAGAATATGAATAGCGCGTTGATATTGTTTTTCAATAATAGCCGATATTTCTTTATCTATTGTCAAAGCTGTTTCTTCTGAATACGGTTTAGAAAAATTATAATCGGATTGTCCTGAAGAATCATAATAAGTTACATTACCTAATGTTTCATTTAATCCATATATAGTAACCATAGCACGTGCTTGTT
Source organism: Flavobacterium columnare NBRC 100251 = ATCC 23463 (assembly GCF_002530675.1). Classification (GTDB taxonomy): domain Bacteria; phylum Bacteroidota; class Bacteroidia; order Flavobacteriales; family Flavobacteriaceae; genus Flavobacterium; species Flavobacterium columnare. The sequence goes on along the minus strand of NZ_PCMX01000151.1, from coordinate 9,654 downwards.
TTGTTACTTTTTCTAAATCACTTAAAGCTCCTGTAGAAATCATATCAAAAACTACTTTTTCAGCAGCGCGACCTCCCATTGTGGCGCACATTTCGTCTAACATCTGATGCGGTCTAACGATTTGTCTTTCTTCTGGCAGGTACCAAGCGGCTCCTAAACTTTGTCCTCTAGGTACAATAGTTACTTTTACAAGTGGTGCTGCATGTTCTAACATCCAACTCACTGTAGCATGTCCAGCCTCATGAATTGCTATTGCTCTTTTTTCTTCTACTGTAATTATTTTATTTTTCTTTTCGAGTCCTCCTACAATTCGATCTACTGCATCTAAAAAGTCTTGTTTGTCTACTGCAGATTTGTTGTTTCTAGCTGCAATCAGAGCGGCTTCATTACACACATTAGCTATATCCGCTCCTGAAAATCCTGGTGTTTGTTTTGACAAAAAGTCAGTATCTAAACCTTCTACCTTTTTTAAAGGTTTTAAATGTACTTCAAAAATTTCTTTACGTTCACGAATGTCTGGTAAATCAACATAAATTTGTCTATCAAAACGTCCCGCACGCATTAAAGCTTTGTCCAACACGTCTGCACGGTTGGTAGCAGCTAGTACAATTACACTGGTATCTGTTCCGAATCCATCCATTTCGGTCAAAAGCTGATTTAATGTGTTTTCACGCTCATCATTAGATCCTGAAAAATTGCTTTTTCCTCTTGCTCGACCCACCGCATCTATTTCATCAATAAAAATAATTGCTGGTGACTTTTCTTTGGCTTGTTTGAACAAATCACGAACTCTAGATGCCCCTACTCCTACAAACATTTCTACAAAATCAGAACCAGAAAGGGAAAAGAATGGAACTTTAGCTTCCCCTGCTACTGCTTTTGCTAACAATGTTTTACCTGTACCTGGAGGCCCAACTAATAAAGCTCCTTTAGGTATCTTACCTCCTAAATCCGTATATTTTTTTGGGTTTTTTAAAAATTCTACAATTTCTTGAATTTCTTCTTTAGCTCCTTCTAATCCTGCTACGTCCTTGAAAGTAACTTTTACATCTGTTTTTTCATCAAAAAGTTTAGCTTTTGATCGTCCCATATTAAAAATCTGTCCTCCGCCTCCTGAGCCTCCTCCAGACATACGACGCATCATAAAAATCCAAAATCCAATCAAGATAAAAATAGGTAATAACTGAATCATAAAATCAGTCCATCCACCTGATGTCTTGTATTCGTATTGAGAAAGTTTTTTTGCTAATTTAGCTTCTTTTAAATCTTTAGAAAAACTACCATCTTCGCCACTAATTTCGAAAGAATAATGAGGACCTACATTTTTACCTCCTAATAGATCTTCTTTGGGTAACTTTGTATGAGCTTCTTTTGCTAAAGCAGTTTCTTTTAAATAAACCGTAACAAAACGATCATTATCTACTTCTACTTTATCTACATCTCCTGCTTCTAAAAACTCATAAAACTTAGAAACATTTGTTTTAGTGGGTTCAATCCAACGAGATTGTCCTGATAAATACATCCCTATAAATACCGTTCCTATTAAAACGTATATCCACCAAGGATTAAATTTAAAATTATTTTGCTTATTTTCTTTTGACATAGATACTCTAACAATTAATATTTATTTTCGATTGATGTAATTTTAGCATCTCCCCAAAGACTTTCTATGTTGTAATATTCTCTGATGTGTTTTTGGAAAACATGAACAACTATGTGAACATAGTCCATTAATACCCATTCTCCGTTATCAGTTCCTTCTACATGCCAAGGTTTTTCTTTGAGTTCTTTTGAAACAGCCTTTTGAACTGAATTTACAATTGCATTAACTTGTGTATTCGAGGTACCATTGCAAATCACAAAATAATCACAAACTGTATTTTCTAATTCTCTAAGATCTAAAATATCTATATCATTCCCTTTTACGTCTTCAATACCTTTAATGATATTTGCTAATAAAATATCGTTTCCTACTTCTTTGTTCGCCATTTATCTTTAATAATTATTTTTCGCAAAGTTATTCTTTTTTGTCTTTATTTTGAAAGATAAAAATATAGATACTTAATTTTTACTATTTCAAATCACATTACATGAAGTTAATCAAACTCAATGCCATAGATTCTACAAATGATTTTTTAAAAAAACTTTCACAAAATCAGAGCCTTGAAAATTTCACAGTAGTTACAGCTAAGAGCCAATGGAAAGGCAAAGGACAAATGGGAAGTAGCTGGAACACAGAAAAAGATAAAAACCTAATAACCAGTATATTGATAAACAAAATAACAGATCATAACATTACTATTTTTGACCTTAATATAACTGTTGCTGTAACTATTAAAGAGGCTCTTGAAAAATATCAAATTCCTGACTTACACATAAAATGGCCAAACGACATTATGTCAGGAAATAAAAAAATTTCAGGTATATTAATAGAAAATAATTTTAAAGAAAATCAACAGGTAGAATCCATTATAGGAATTGGCCTAAATGTAAATCAAGAGAATTTTAGTAATTTACCTAAAGCATCTTCATTAAAACGTATAACTGACAAGGAATATAATGTAGAAGAAATATTATTTACTATCTTAGATATATTAAAAATAAATCTAGAAAAGTTAAAAAAGGATGGGAAAATAGAATTATGGAAAAATTATCATACCTATTTATTTAAAATTCATAAACCTGCTGTATTTGAAGATCAAAAAAATAAAAAATTTATGGGCATTATTCAAAAAGTAAATTATGATGGTTTACTTGAAATTATGATGGAAGATGATACTATTCAGACTTTTGGAATTAAGGAAATTACAATGCTTTATTAACGGAATAAGAGAATAAAAAAATGCTTTATCTAAAAATTGATTAAAGCATTTTAAATTATTTTATAGAAAGCAAAAGTTTAAATACTTTTTTCATCCAAGGCTAAGTCAGACTGTGTTTTACCATGATTAGCCGGTTGACCAAAACTGTCCAAATTAACCATCGTAATAGAATCTACTGTAATAATAGTAGCTTTTGTCATTACATTCTTAACCTCACATTTCATTGTAATAGAGGTACTTCCAAATTTAATAACATCTAATCCTATTTCTATAATATCGCCTTGTCGAGCAGAACTCATAAAGTTTATTTCAGACATAAACTTCGTTACAATTTTATTATTTTTTAAAATAACTATTGAATAAAGTGCTGCTTCGTCATCTATCCAAGATAACAATTTTCCTCCAAAAAGAGTTCCATTTGCGTTTAAATCTTCTGGTCTAACCCATTTGTGTGTCTTATATCTCATGCCTAATTTTATTAAGAACAAATTTACATATTTCCAGAAGATCAAATATTAATTCCTATAGCTATTTATTTTAAAACCTTTATTATTGACTTTATTAGCTTTTTTGTTTTTTATTTTTCTATTGACATTATTCAAAAGTGTACTAAAAACATTGGGTTTTTAACAGAATTTTATTAGCTTTTTTTTGAGAGTAAATTCTTAATAATAAATTTTTTACTATATTTAATAAAAAATAGAAGATGGAAACTCGCGATAAAAAACTTTTACTTTTAAAAGGAGAGCCTTTAGGGAATATAAGTGTTGAATCTTCATCAGAAGAATTGTTTCAAAATATGACAATTCGTCCTATACTAAAACTACAGAATGATTTATTTATTCAAGTTTTCATTAATTATGCTATTAAACAAAAGAATGTTTTTTTTACTCTTTCTGTGGAAAAAAAAATAACTTATATCGAAAATACCCTACAAAAAGATATTAAGTTTAGAAATTCTCTAAAAGGAATGGTAATTGGCTTATTTACCCTTGATGACTATACGGAATATACAAAAAACTCATCAAACTTAAACAAAAGGATGATAAATTTAATAATTGAACGATTAAAAAACAATATTCAATTATTAATTATTTAGATTTTAAATTGCTTATATTACAACATCAAATTCAAGAGGAAGTTGGCTCTGCTGAGGAGCAACCAACCAGCAATAGGTTTTATAATTAAGATAGTTAAGAGGATAGATTTTTAGTCTATCCTCTTTTAAATTATCGGTAAATAGTCTTATTTTCTTTAGCTAGCTTGGTTTCTAGTGCTTCTATACGCTTTTGTTGTTCTATGATATAAAGAGTTAACTCTTCTATTTTTTGTAATAACAAATTGGTCATTTCTCCTATTTGAAAGCCTTTTTCTTGAATTTCTTTAGCAGATGGGATATTAGGTAAATGGTTGTTTTCTTTAGTATATTTTTCAATTTCTGCCAGAGTAGGCATTTTATAATCAGCTTTTAAAATAGATTTTCCGTTATAATATTTTTCAAAAACATAATCTGCAGGTATTTTTTGATCAATACGTACCTCTTGTGCATGAATACTCCCTTTTACCGCAAGCATTTCATCTGGATTATTGGTACCAATTCCTATCTTTTTAAAAATTGCTGTCCCATTAACATCTAATTTTGCTGCAGGAATATTTGTTCCAATACCAATATTTCCATCAGAAGTTACTCGCATTCTTTCCTGATTAAATAAAGTATGAAATATTAAGTTTCCATCATTTCCATGAGTATACATTTCTACATCATTAGAAGTTCTTTTTAAACCATGCGAACTATTTCCTAAAAATAAACTTCCCCCTGTTCCATTTTCATTTCCAGACATAATTCCTCCTATAACCTGTAATCTTTCAGTAGGAGAATTGGTACCAATTCCTATTTTTTTATTAGGTAAAAAGGTCATATACGTATTATCCCAATCTTTACCTATAAAAGTGTACGACAAGTCTAAATTTCCATTTAAAGCATTTCCATACGAACCAAATGCCATTGATATAGGTTTTCCATATTCACCAATCCAAAATGCCCTAGCCCATCCTCCTGTATAATTTTTAGCATACGTATCTACATCTAAGACAACTCCATATACAGGGCCTTCTAGTCCTATCTTAACATTATTAATAGTTTGTTGTCCTCTTATATTTTCAAATCCTGACAACAAAATGCTTACTATTAAAATCTTAAATCCTTTCATTTTATTTTTTATAATTTAATTATGCAACCGTTATTGTTTATAATTATTAAAATCTTTATACTCTATATCTATATTGATTAAGCCATAAAAATCATATTGAATAAATTCACTTAGTTTTAAACCATTCAAGTACAGTGCTTGTTAGAATTATTAAACCATATTCTCTAACATTCTTTTATCATCATTTTTTATTTTATCATCTACATTATTTCTTATAGAATTTTACAACTACAAAAATAATAAAAGTTAATCTCCTAATTCTATTGCTTTTGAATTAGCTCTTTGAATAGCTCTATTAATGATCATATTCAAATTATTTTCATTAAAAAGCAGAATAGCTTGTTCTGTAGTTCCTCCTTTTGAAGCTACTTTTTTAATTAATTCATCATTAGACAATCCAAGAGATGCTTTTAGACTTACCGCTCCTAAAAAAGTTTGATGCACTAACAATTCTGCCTCTGCATCAGAAAATCCTAATTCTCTTGCCGCTTGTATCATAGCATTCATAAAATAAAAAACATAAGCGGGTCCGCTACCTGACACGGCTGTTGCTGGATTTAAAATTCCTTCATTTTCTACATAAATAGATTTTCCTGTAGTATTGATTAAATTTTGAATGATAAATAACTCTTTTTTATCGATTGTATCTGATGCTGAAAAAACAGTCATCCCCTGCCCTATCTGAGTTCCTAAATTAGGCATAGAACGAACAATCTTATTTACTTGTAATAAAGTAGCTATTTTTTGAATTGAAACACCTGCCATTACGGATAGGACAATTATTTGTTTATTTAATTTATCACGTAAAACCTTTGCTACTTTCTCAAATTCTTGTGGTTTTACAGCTAATATAAGAATATCTATTTCTTCAGTAAAAGGAAAATGATCTGTAGAAAAATTATTTAAAGGAATTAAAAAACAATCTTCTCTTTTTGGCAATGTACGTGTATAAACAAATATATCTTCTTTTCTTATAAAATGGGATTTAACAAAACTTCCAGCAAAAGTTTTACCTAAATTCCCATAGCCTACTATTGCTATTTTCATCTTTTATTATTTTAAAATTGGGGAAAATATTTTTTAAAGTGGATGTCTAAAAAGTAGTATCTTAAGGTATACAGAAGAAGTCACACTATGTAATTTGCTTGACCTATTCACTTCATTCGAGCCTCCTTTTGTTTTAAATGAAAAGATTGTAAACTATTAGTATATTTTCTTTAAAAAATATCTAAACTTCCTTTTCCTTCACGAATTACTTCTGGCTCTAAACCTGATAAATCTATTACGGTAGAAGCATGATTATCACCATAACCGCCATCAATAACCAAATCAACAATATTTTGCCATTTTTCAAAAATTAATTCAGGATCTGTGGTATATTCAATAATTTCATCTTCATCATAAATTGAAGTAGAAACAATAGGATTTCCCAATTGTTTTACAATTTCAATAGCTATTGAATTATCAGGTACACGAATCCCTACAGTAGTTCTTTTTTTAAATTCTTTGGGTAGATTATTATTGCCCGGCAAAATAAAAGTATAGGGCCCAGGTAAAGCTCTTTTTAAAATTTTAAAAGTAGAGGTATCTATTTGTTTGATATAATCAGATATATGACTTAAATCACTACAAACAAATGAAAAGTTTGCTTTTTCAAGTTTAACTCCTTTTATTTTAGCTATTCGTTCTAGAGCTTTGGTATTAGTTATGTCACATCCTAAACCATAAACGGTATCTGTAGGATAAATTATAAGGCCTCCTTCTCGTAGTATCTTAATAACTTTTGCTATTTCTTTTTCATTTGGATTTTGAGGATAAATTTTTAGAAATTGAGCCATATCGTTCTAATTAGTATTGTCAATTTAGTGAGCTTATAAAAGCCTAAGTTGGGTTAAATTTACTTCTTTTTAGTTTCTATAAAAAATAAAATAGAATATTAATTTGTTTAAATTTTTATTTTCAAAAAGAGGCTATCCTAAAGCTTCCTTTGTCTAAGAAACCTTTATAAAAAAACGATCTTCAATAGGCACTCCCGAATAGTTTAGTAATAAAAAGGCTGTCCAAAAAAGTTTTGAACAACCTCTTCACTAATCTTATTAAGCTGTATTATTCTTCTTTTTGTCCCATCATCATTAAGTAAGCTTTTAAAAACGAATCTAAATTACCATTCATCACACCATCTACGTCACTAGTTTCGTATTGTGTTCGAACGTCTTTGATTAATTTATAAGGGTGCATAACATAATTTCTGATTTGGGATCCCCATTCAATTTTCATTTTACTGGCTTCAATATCAGCTCTTTGTTCAAGACGTTTTTTCAATTCAATTTCATATAATTGCGAACGTAACATTTGCATAGCTCTTTCTCGATTATCATGCTGTGAACGAGTTTCAGAACATTGAATTTGAATACCTGTAGGCTTATGTAATAATTGAACTTTTGTTTCTACTTTATTCACATTTTGTCCTCCCGCACCACTTGAACGTGCTGTAGTGATTTCAATATCAGCCGAGCTAATTTCAATTTCAATTGTATCATCTACCAAAGGATACACATAAACTGAAGCAAAAGAGGTATGCCGTTTTGCATTGCTATCAAATGGAGAGATACGAACCAAACGATGAACACCGTTTTCACCTTTGAGGTATCCAAAAGCAAATTCGCCTTCAAATTCTAAAGTAACCGTCTTAATTCCTGCTACATCTCCTTCTTGAAAATTCAGTTCTTTTACTTTATATCCGTTTTTTTCTCCCCACATTAAGTACATACGCATGAGCATACTAGCCCAATCACAACTTTCTGTTCCTCCAGCTCCAGCTGTAATTTGCAATACGGCACTCATTGCATCACCTTCATCAGAAAGCATATTACGAAATTCTATAGTTTCTATATGTTCTATAGTTTGAAAATAAAGATCGTCTAATTCTTCTTCTGTAAATTCACCTTCTTTATAAAAATCAAATGCTATTTGAAGTTCATCTGCAAATTCAACAGCTTTATTATAATCTTCAACCCATTTTTTTTTAGAACGCAAATTTCTTACAATGCCTTCTGCTTCTTTGGCATTATTCCAAAAATCAGGAGCAAATGTTTTTTCTTCCTCATTTGTAATTTCAATCATTTTGGCATCTATGTCAAAGATACCTCCTCAACGCTCCTAGGCGTTCTATAATACCTTTAATTTGATCGGCATTTGTCATAATAAATTTCTATTTTTGGAGTTTTTAAAAAAAATTAAAATACTATTTTTGTATTTACTTGGAACATTATCTGTAACTATACAGAATCCTTTCCTAAGCAAAAGTACCAATCCTTTTATAATTATGGAAATAAATTTGGTAAGTGATACCGTTACAAAACCTACACAAGAGATGCTACATGCTATGTCTAATGCTAAAGTGGGTGATGATGTATATAAACAAGACCCAACAGTTAATGCTCTAGAAAGTAAAGTTGCTAACCTATTCGGGATGGAAGCTGCTTTATTTTTCCCATCTGGTACTATGGCTAATCAAACAGCTCTTAAATTAAATACACAACCAGGAGATGAAATTATTTGCGATCGGTGGTCACATATTTACCTATACGAAGGCGGAGGAACTGCGTTTAATAGTGGCTGTTCTTTAAGTTTAATTGAAGGACATAGAGGAATGATAAATGTAGATCAAGTACGAAAAGCTATTAATGATCCTGAGTTTTATCATGCTCCAAAAACAAGTCTTGTAAGTATAGAAAATACAACTAATAAAGGAGGGGGAGCCTGTTATGATATTCAAACTTTAAAGGAAATAAAACAAGTTTGTATTCAAAATAATCTCAAATATCATTTAGATGGTGCTCGTATTTGGAATGCTTTAGTGGCTACAGGACAATCTCCTAGACAATTTGGAGAATTGTTTGACACAATATCCGTTTGTCTTTCAAAAGGATTAGGAGCTCCTGTAGGATCTCTATTGATTTCTGATGAAAAAACCATAAAAAGAGCTCTTCGCATTCGTAAAATATTTGGTGGAGGTATGCGCCAATCAGGTTATCTAGCTGCCGCAGGTATTTATGCTTTAGATAATCATCTTGAACGATTAAAAATAGATCATAAAAGAGCACAAGAACTGGCCTTTATTTTAAATCAGCTCCCTTGGGTGGCTTCTGTGGAACCAGTAGAAACAAATATTGTGATTTTTACTATTCACCCCTATTTAGATGAAAGAATGATTCTTGAGAAGCTAAAAAGTAGAGCTATACATATAAGCTCAATGGGACAAGGAAAATTACGAATGGTAACTCATTTAGATTATCGTCAAGTCATGCATGAATATGTTTTAGATATACTTCCAAAAGTTGCTATGTAATTTCTAAAAAAGAATCTATAGGTTAAGTATTTTAAATACTTTCAATTCGTCGTTTTATTAGATTGTGAAATAAAATTTCAATTTTAGTGTAAAATAATATTGAAATAAAATTTATAAGTATAAAAGTTATCCAATAATTAAAATACTTATGAAAAAAATCATAAAAAATACCTAGATGAATCAAGTAAAAAGCGTAAGAGCTTTTGCCTAAAATTTGTATTATTTGAGTTGAAAGAAGCTTTTCAATAATAGTTTTTTCTGTAATTAAACC
>NZ_PCMX01000150.1 GCF_002530675.1 Flavobacterium columnare NBRC 100251 = ATCC 23463 | reverse complement strand
GGCAATGATGTAAAAGCCATAAAAACCCGTAGCGGTATAGAAACCCTTGCAAACGATGCCGAAGGAAGCTGGAAACAAAGCACCCCAGATGGTAACTACTTACAATTTGATGGACAAGGCAACGCTACACTTAATATCCCTGAAAATTTATTAATTAATGTAGGTGGAAATTTAAATATTCAAGTAGGTAAAAATTTAATGACCTCCGTAACGTTAGATAATATGGAAACCACAAACGGTAATAAAAACGTATCGGTAGGTATTGCATACGCACTATCTGTCACTACTAATTATATAGCTAATATCATGGGGTCTTTTAGAAAATATGTTAAGGGCGATATAGAAAGCCATACCGATAAAGAACATAAAACAGTTAGTTTAAAAGAACTCAATGTTTTTAGTGAAGGAAAAATGGAACACCATTCTGAAAGTGAAGTACAAAACAACAGTGCCGAAAAATCTAATTCACACTAATTATGAGTATAGAAATAATTGCCGAAGGAAATATAAACATGAGCAGTAAAGGAAAAACGGTTCTAAAGTCTAAAGAAAAAATTAAACATACTAGCAATACTAAAATAGTACAAAAAGGTAAAGATAAGGGAATTAGCTACAATACCAACAAACCTATAAATGAGAGTGATCATCCCGTGAGTTTTACAGACCTAACTATTAATATTTATTTTGACGGAACCCAAAACAATAAAAACAATACCCTTTCCAGGGAACAAAATAATGCTATTTATAAAGAAATGTCTAATAAAAAAGACGATAGCTATATGAACGACTATACCAATGTGGCGCGTGGTTATGATATAACAGAAGACAGCCCCTTACAAGGAAAAGTCTATATAGAAGGCGTGGCAACAGAAGACGATCAAGAAGACGATAGTGCTTCATTAGCAACAGGGATAAGTAAAGAACAAATGATAGGCATAGGAACGGGGACCGGTATAGCCGAAAAAGTAGAAAAAGGATGTGTTAAAGCCGCTGAAAAAGTAAAAGAAAAGTTCAGAAAGTTAGGAAAGGAAAAGCTTCGCATTTTATTTATCAATGTTTATGGTTTTAGTCGTGGTGCTACCACAGCCCGCCATTTTATACATATAGCCAGTACGCCATCTACAATAGAAGATGGTTTTAGGGGTATGCATTTATGCTCGCCTTCTAAAAAATTACATAAAATTACGAAAGAACATCCGTTATACATAAAGCACGGTTTTTTTGGGTACCAGTTAGTCCAAAATAAAGTGATTCCAGAACGTATTGTTTTTAATTTTGTAGGCTTGTACGATACCGTTTCATCAGAAGGAGTTTATCATGATAATGATGTAGAAGTGCTAGGACTGGATGCAATACGCAAAGCTAAAATGGTTTTTCAAATTGCAGCCGATGATGAATACCGCGAAAACTTTGACCTCACTAATATAAACAGTGCTGGATTACACGGCTTAGAACTAACCTTACCAGGCGTACATAGCGATATAGGCGGTTCGTATTTACCGCATAGTATTGAAAATTCAGTACTATTTCAAGGAACAGGCGCTTCTAATAAAAGTAAAGCTGAAAAATATAAAGAAATTCTCATAAAAGAAGGTTGGTTTAACAAAAAACAACTCTACATTACAAGGGAACTTATAAGTTCCAGAGAAGCTGACTTTAAGTATAAACTAAAAGGAAAGCGTATGCTTGAAAACACCTATGACAAAATTCCTTTTAATATGATGGTACAAATTTCAGAGCAATTTGAGGTGAAGTATCAAAAGACATTAAAGGATACTAAAATAGTAATTACCGACCCTGTGGTTAAAAAAGCCTATGAGCAATTACAAACCTATGCCGCAAAATGTCAAAATTTCAGGAATGAATGTATTCGTACTCAGGATGCGGCACGATACATACGCTATTTAAACCAACCCAAAAAAATAAGTTATCTCGATTTTATAGCACTCCCAGTGCTTAAAGAACTTCGAAACAGGTATTTTCATTGGTCTGTACGCGCAGATGCATTTGGGCTTAATGAGCGTACAAATGCCTTAGGGATAGAACCTGGCCCACAAACTTTTGACAAACGCAAACGAGAAATACAAAATGGATAAATTAATACAACAAGCAATGGTACTATTACTTTTGTTTACTATAAGTTGCAATACGATGAAGAAAGAAGCACCACCGCAATGGACACCCGAGATGTGTCAGCCTAAAGAAACATTAGGAGAAAATACTAATATATATAGGGTAGAACTAGTAGAAGACGAAATATACACCCTTGAAGGAAAAATAGCCCACATGCCCTTTGGCGGTTCCTCTGGTGAATGGGGGGCTTCTGGAGCAAGTTATACAGATCAATACGGCACTCCTATAGGCGCTACTATTGTATATTATGCAGGCTATGAAGACAAGTTTTATAGGCTAGAGGCGAAATTTGACGTAGAAAAAATGAAAAAACTCGTAAAAGAAATTCATT
>NZ_PCMX01000015.1 GCF_002530675.1 Flavobacterium columnare NBRC 100251 = ATCC 23463 | reverse complement strand
AGCCTCGGTCTCGTGGGCTCGGGCGTAAGTGGCGGATGGTCAGCCAAAGAACTTACCGAAAGAGGACTAAAAGTTTTGGTGCTCGAACGTGGTCGTATGATTGAACACGTAAAAGACTATCATACAGCATTGATGAACCCTTGGGAGTTTCCACATGGGGGACAAGTGCCGCTTGAGGAAATGAAGAATTATCCTATTCATCAACGTACAGGATTTACGATTACAGAATCAACCAAACATCACTTTGCCAAAGACATAGATTTTCCTTATGTCGAAGAAAAACGCTTTGATTGGATTCGAAGTTGGCAGGTTGGAGGAAAGTCTATTACTTGGGGGAGAGTTTCTCTGCGCTTGAGCGATATGGACTTGGAGGCTAATGCTAAAGAAGGCATAGGAGTGGATTGGCCTATTCGTTACAAAGACCTTGCTCCTTGGTATGCCCATGCCGAAAAGTTTGCAGGTATTGCAGGCAATCGTGATGGTATTCCTCATTTGCCTGATGGTGTTTACCAGCCACCCATTCCCATGACTTGTGTTGAAGAGCATTTCGGGAAAGAGCTCAAAACAAAATTTCCTAATCGTCATGTGATTCACTCACGTACAGCAAACCTTACTCAGCCAACACCTGAACAATTGGCATTGGGGCGTGCTAAGTGCCAACTTCGAGATATGTGTATGCGAGGATGTCCGTTTGGAGCCTATTTTAGTTCTCAGTCTGCCACTTTTCCTGCAGCACGCAAAACGGGTAATCTTACTATTCGTCCACACTCAATTGTCAACTCCATTATATACGATGAGAAAAAAGGGAAAGCAACTGGTGTAAGAGTTATTGATGAAAATACCCATGAGTGGACGGAGTTTTATGCAAAGGTGATTTTCTTGAATGCGTCAGCATTAGGTTCAACCTATATTTTGATGAATTCAACTGCCAATCGCTTCCCGAATGGATTAGGTAATGACAGTGGTGCGCTGGGACATTATTTGATGGATCATCATTTTGGGATTGGTGCACGAGGAAAGCATGATGG
>NZ_PCMX01000149.1 GCF_002530675.1 Flavobacterium columnare NBRC 100251 = ATCC 23463 | reverse complement strand
ACTCGTAAAAGAAATTCATTATCCTGATGAATCTTTTTTGTACCAAGAAGATTTAAATCCTGATGAGCCTTATAAACCAGGAATGTTTAATTCGCTTATCTTTGGTTTTGCCCCACAAGGTATGGTGGTGGTATGGGCAGGGTATCTTGGAGCAAAAATAGAAGTAGGACGTTTTCAGGCAAAAGAAATTACAAACAAAGAAGAGGATAAAGCTTTTGAAAAACGATTGTTTGCCAGCTGGTCTATGAATAGAGCACAGGTAAAAGCCCGCGATTTTATGCCCAATGCCTCTTGTGCCCTATGGGACACTTACCGTAAGCGTTACCATATTGCCCTTAATGCTACCTCTGAAAACAAAAAATTTAAATTATTTTATAAAGAATGGTGGTCTTTTAATGGTGAAAATAAGTCTTACTTTAGACCCGAAATACTCACCCCTACTCCCGTGAGTAGAGCCTTGCCCAATAGAATTATTATAGATTGGGAAACGGGGTATAAAGATACGTATAGAGGATTGGTATTTTTAAACGAAGAGGCTATTTTTAATCATTTTAAAAACATCCCTGAGGGAAGTACCCATCGTTTTCATGTAAAAATAGCGGCTGATAATTCTGATATGGAGCTTTTTGTTGACAACACAAAAATAGAAGTAGATAGTATGCGTATATGGCCTAGTTATGAACCTGGCGAATACAAAGATTCCTATAAAGAAAATGAAAAATAAACAGCGTATAACACTACGAGCGGGTGGTTATATAACTATTACCACCAAAAAAGGAATAGTCTATCCTTTTGAAAAATATGTACTGCTAGATCAATACCCAAACGGTACTATTGATATTATAGCGTATCCTAAAGCTCCTACTATTATTTCATTAAACTGATAGAAGCGGATAATTATGGTATATCGCAAATAGTTTTTGGTAACGCAAACGAGAAATACAAAATGGATAAATTAATACAACAAGCAATGGTACTATTACTTTTGCTTACTATAAGTTGCAATACGATAAAAGAAGCACTAGGAGTAACTGGATTAGGATTCTGACTCCGCACGCAGAGTCGGGCAAAGGATTTCATTTTATCCCCGAAATAGGCGAAGAAGTTCTTGTAGGTTTTGAAAGCGGCAATGCGGAAAAACCTTTTGTACTAGGCACTCATTATAACGGAAGCGAAACCAGTGGGTACCATACTAGCGGCAATGATGTAAAAGCCATTCATACCCGTAGCGGTATAGAAACCCTTGCAA
>NZ_PCMX01000148.1 GCF_002530675.1 Flavobacterium columnare NBRC 100251 = ATCC 23463 | reverse complement strand
GGGTGGTCCTGGTATAAAAACACCTCTCGAAATGGAAATATATTTAAGAAATTTAAACCAAAATGTGGCTTAAGATTTTCGCACCAAATTTTGTTGCTATTCCACTAAAACTAGATTAGCTTATAAATAAAAGAAAAAGCCACTCATCGAGTGGCTTTGATTGTTTAACATTATAAAATATTTTAAAGTTTAATAAAGTAAATTTCATTTGAATAATCATTTAAAACTTTTTTGTATTTGTTAAGGAAGAAATAATAAGATATTGTTTCTAGTTCACAATATGAAAGACCTTCTTTTCTAAAAAGAAATCTGTTTTTTTCTTTATCATAAATACAATATTTATTAATTAATCCCTCAATATTATCCATTTTATATACATTGAAAATATTTTGGTCTATTTTACATTTTGATGATTTGCTGTTGAAATCTACTCTCTTTAATTTAGTTTTCTGATTTACAATATTATATATAAAAAAACTAAAAGATTTATATTTTACGGAATATCCCAAATCATACAAAGAATTTAAATAACTATAATCTGTTATGTGTAAAAACCCATCTTCATCAACAACATAAATAATATTAAATGATTCTATTGAACTTGGGGGTGTTTTGCTTAATGATTTTTCAATTATTGATGCTTCCTCTAATGAAATTATTCCTTGTGTTAATTTTTGTTTTTTATCACAATTTGATAACGAAACAAATAAAATTAAAATAAAATATATTCTTCTCATTATTCAGGCATTTTATTGTTAGGCGGGTTTTGTAATTTTTTTGAATCTATTTTACCCCCATATTTTGTTCTGTGCTTTAATCCTTCAACATCTCGCGCTTTATTTTCTAAATGAACCGCCCTAATTTCAGCAGGATCATTTTGATTATTTTTATCAGAATTATCACCCATATTATCAATATCATGGTCATATTGATGCCTTGTTTCGTGAACAACGGTAGTCATGTCTGTTTCTCCAATTCCTTTAAAATCATTTCCTCCTTTTTCATCTAAATCAAGTTGAGTTCTAGTATACAAAGTCTTCCCATCAACAATTTTTTTTGTTTTTGGATCACGCTTCATACCTTTTTCAGCCATTACAAAATTTTCACCTTGAGTGTTTCCGTATATATAATGACTAGTTTCCGAATTCTCTAAATGATGTAAGATACCTTTCAAATTTTTATCCTTGGAAGCCTCTATTTTTCTATATACAGAAAGAACCCTATACATGGTTTTACTTACATTTTCTTTACCTGGATTATATCTTTTTCCATCATGATAAAAATTCCTATTTCGGTAGGTGTATTGTAAATCTTTGCCATCCTTGTTAACAACAAATATGATGTCTCTACCGTCTGGATCAATAGCATTAACTGGATTATTAGCTACATACGCATATGGAGATATGTTTGGATATTTCTCGGCTAGTGGGTCAATATTGAGCCAAAGGGAAGTCTTCATATCTAAATACCTCGCCCCATAATAGCTCAAATTCGTTTCTCTATCCAATTCCTTGCCATTAAACAAATACGGCATAGAAAAACTAGAGCTATGCTCCTCAAACAATACCTCTCCAAAAGCAATATACTCTACATGCTGAGACAACTGACCATTCATAGTACTAATATACGAAGTACTTCCTAAATGATCGCTATGGTAATAAAAAATATCTTTTTCAAATAAGCCGTTGCCTACAAAACCATCGCCTGCGGTTACATCTGCGGGTTTTATAGGATCGCCAAACTGTATGGGTGGTCCTGGTATAAAAATACCTCTCGAAATGGAAATATATTTAAGAAATTTAAACCAAAATGTGGCTTAAGATTTTCGTACCAAATTTTGTTGCTATTCCACTTAAAGATGCCGAGCTTATAAAAGAATTTCAAAAGATTGAAGAACTACCACAAGAAGAAAAAAATACTATCCTTAAAGTGATTTCTGCTTACATACGAGATTTTAAAACTAAACAATCTTATACTTTGTAAAAATAACAAACCCCGAGTGTTGGCTCGGGGTTTGTTTAAGTATAATTATAATTTTATCAATCTACTTTTTCATAAAATTGATTTAAATCTTTAAATAAATTAATTTTAAGGTTGCCTAAAAAAAATTCTCTCTCAAGAGAAGTGTCAAAACTATCCTCTTCTATACCTTGTCCATAGTTTAATACAATCTTTGTGCCTGTAATTGTATAGTAGATTTTATATTTCCCTTTCCCATAATATGAGCTACTAAAATTGTTATTATCTAATAGTTTTAACGTATCTGCTTCATATGGTATATTACTCAAAAAATGCTTCTGTTGGTAATTTCGATTTACATATGTTCCTTTTATTGTATTGATAACATAAAAATTACTATATAAGAATAAAGACAATAGAAATATTATAAAAAATATAATTAACCTTTTTTTTTGCATTTAAATTATTTTTTTGTAGTTAAAAATAAATAAGTTTGAAAAGTATTTGTTTCTCTGTTATTCAAATCAAAACTTTTAGTTCTAAAATTATATTCTAAACTTCCTCTTGGATAGTTATCTACTGGTAAATGATAATAAAAAGATGTTCTTGATTTAGAATCTTGAATAAGATTTAAGACTGTATCTCCTAACTTATAAAAACTTGCATTATAACTTCCCATCATTTGAACTTGCATATTGTTATATGTCCAATAATTATCCCATCCATAATAGAAGTTAGCTTCATAAGCACCTTTGCTTTTTCCTGAATCTAAAAATTTATCTTCTAAATCTCTATATAAATAATTGTCGTGAATAGCTTTATTGGCAGGATGTGACCCCTCAAAAATACTTTTTTCAGGACCATATCCTTCACTCCATTCATTATATATATCATTCCAATCAGTATTCCTATCTCTAATTTCACTATTTGCTAATAGTTCCTTACCATTTTTGATTGTATTCCAATTCCCTTTACGATCAGTCACATAAGTAATTTGATTTCCTGTTTTGTCTTTTTGATCAGAATGATAAAAATCTACTCCGATGCTGTCTCCAACATTAGATGTTTTTTGCCAATTACCATCTTTATCTTTTTCAAATTCTCCATCCAGCATTCCTGTTGGGTCAGTTCTACTAACTGGATTATTTGAACAAAAATGGTACGGTGTCTTGTTTGGTTGAAGTTCCGCTAGCGGGTCAACACTTAAAAAATACTACTCCATAATTTCCTCGTGCGAGAACTTCAAAAACACCTACAATACAAAGAACTTCAAAGAACACAACAGGTTTTCAACCTTTTGCAAAATTAATCTTTTTTTTTTCAATTGAATTTCATTTGAAAAAAAAGATTTGGTTTTTATCCATTTTCCAACTGCTGGTACAAAACCAACTTCGGAGTTTTCCTGTAGTCGGCTGGCTCTTTAGCCATCTTTAGCTCGATTTTTTTGGAAGATTGCCATTATACAAAACGTTGTTTTTAATCGGGATTTGTATGGCAATCTTCTAAAAAAATGAGCAAACAACCGAAGGGCGTTAGTAAGCGGTTCGCAAAAAAAATAAATGCTTCTTTTTTGGATTTTATCCTCTTTCGGGTGGGTGAGCGTTGGCAAAAAAAAGGCAAAAAAAGGGCTTTCGAGCGTTGGGGCTATTTCGCATAATGTCCCGGGCAGCTTTGTGCAGTGCAGAACTTTGTAGCACTTACTTTCTTTTTGGTAAAAATGTTGATTTAAAAACGGAACTTTCAATTTATCACTACACTCTGCATTGCACAAAAATGGAATTATGCGAAGTAGCT
>NZ_PCMX01000147.1 GCF_002530675.1 Flavobacterium columnare NBRC 100251 = ATCC 23463 | reverse complement strand
CTAAAACGCTTCCTGCGGCAGTAGTTACTGTGGCTGAGGTAGCAATAGTACCCAAATTATCATCCTTAGCTAGTAAATCGTTTTTAACTTCTACTATAGCAATTGCTTTATCACAGTTTACTGGAGTTGCTCCGTTCTCACAGATTTGATACTCTACTTGGTATGTGCCACTTGGTGTGGTAACGCCTACAGTAATCGTACCATCTGCATTTAATGTTAAGCCTGCTGGAACATTTACACCTGCTAGGCTTACTTGACCTGCTGCTGTACCTATCGTAACGTTTGATCCGTTTAACTTATCGTTTAACGTTACATTGGGGGTATTACCTCCTGAGGCAACAGTTACTTTAGCATCGTCTATAGCGTCAATAACATTTTTAACTTCTACTATAGCAATTGCTTTATCACAGTTTACTGGAGTTGCTCCGTTCTCACAGATTTGATACTCTACTTGGTATATGCCACTTGGTGTGGTAGCGCCTACAGTAATCGTACCATCGGCATTTAATGTTAAGCCTGCTGGAACGTTTACACCTGTTAGGCTTACTTGACCTGCTGCTGCACCTATCGTAACGTTTGATCCGTTTAACTTATCGTTTAACGTTACATTGGGTGTATTACCTCCTGAGGCAACAGTTACTTTAGCATCGTCTATAGCGTCAATAACATTTTTAACTTCTACAATTATATTGGCTGTCTTACAGTTTACTGGAGTTGCTCCTGTTTCACAAATTGTATAAGGAATCGTGTAAGTACCACTTGGTGTACCTGGCTGGATCGTTACATTACCATCTGCATCGATACGAATAGAACCTGTTGT
>NZ_PCMX01000146.1 GCF_002530675.1 Flavobacterium columnare NBRC 100251 = ATCC 23463 | reverse complement strand
CAGTGGCGGTATCGCAAATACTAGGTTTAATTACTAAGCATGCATTATATGTAAAACTATAAGTACCTGCTGGCGTTCCTATTGGAACTATTACCTCTCCTGTAGCAGCATTTAGATACGGCACTGGAGATTTTGATGGTACAGTAATTACTGGCTGGGCAAAAGTACTTTGGGTTAATACCACATTACTAATTGTTGCAGAACCTTGACTTAAGTTGTTTATAGCATCATTTACTAAAACATTCCCTACTACCGAACCCGAACCTCCATTTGTTGTAACAAATGCATCATCGTTTGCATCAACCTTAGCTAAAACCTCAATAGTAACTGTTTGCGTAACACAATTTGGAACTAAAGCCCCATTCTCACAAACAGTATAAGTAAAAGTATACGTATTATTATCAACTGTATTATCTACTGTAATTGTTCCATTAGAATTAAGTATCATCCCTTGTGGTAATCCTGTTGTTGTGACTGTTACCTGACCTACTCCTGTTCCTATGGTAGATAATAATGGCTTTCCATTAAATGTATCATTACTATAAATAGACACTGTTCCTGTAGTACCTGATACTATTAATTCTTTATCAGGACCTCCTAAAACTATTGGGTTTTTAACTTCTACTATAGCAATTGCGGTATCGCAGTTTGCTGGGTTAGCTCCGTTCTCACAGATTTGATACTCTACTTGGTATGTGCCACTTGGTGTGGTAGCGCCTACAGTAATCGTACCATCGGCATTTAATGTTAAGCCTGCTGGAACGTTTACACCTGTTAGGCTTACTTGACCTGCTGCTGCACCTATCGTAACGTTTGATCCGTTTAACTTATCGTTTAACGTTACGTTTGGTGTACTACCTCCTGAGGCAACAGTTACTTTGGTATCGTCTATAGCGTCAATAACATTTTTAACTTCTACAATTACATCAGCTGTTTTACAGTTTGCTGGTGTTGCTCCTGTTTCACAAATTGTGTAAGGAATCGTGTAAGTACCACTTGGTGTACCTGGCTCGATAGTTACATTACCATCTGCATCGATACGAATAGGACCTGT
>NZ_PCMX01000145.1 GCF_002530675.1 Flavobacterium columnare NBRC 100251 = ATCC 23463 | reverse complement strand
ATCGATTTGAATTTTGTTTATTTTGGCTCCAAATTCAACTTGCTTTATTTCTTTCCCACGGACAATTGGGCGGATATAACTTTTGCTAATACTTACAATCCTGTTTGGAAGACTTTTGCCGGTTTTAAATATCTGAAGTTGTTGTTTGTGTACCTGATTGATAATCAAGTGTTGTTTGCTGTATTTTGTAGTGGCTTCAAATGGATTTTGTGTTTCAATACGGCTAAGTTCGTCATTGAGTTTGTACAATAATTTAAGTAATCTTCGGGTAACTTTTGTGCGATGTTTTGATTGTTTTTTTCTCTTTTTTGAATATTTTTTGTATCGCTTACACCAATCTAAATATTTAGTTCTTGGTAGTTTTATTTTAAATAAATGACATAAAGATTCCATTTGCTTATAATTCCACTCTACACATTCCCAAAGCAATTTCTGGTTTGTAGGAAAGCGCACTTCGCTCTCATAACAGGTAGCATCCGTAAGCATTTTGTCTAAATCTCCCATATAAGGAATCCAGCTCTTTGCTAGTACTTCTTGGGCTTTACGGATGGTTAAATTTTTGGATAGCTCCATTCTGATTTGACTCACGATTTTAAAGTTTTTCAATGGTTTATCAATCGGAATCAGAATGTCTCAAAAAAATGGCATAAAGATATTTCCGTTGAGAAGTTCAATTAACTTTTTATCAGAACAGCCGTAGTAGTTTTTAAGCATCATCAGAGCTATTTTACCCTTAGGGCTAAAATAACAATGAGTTCCTTTTTGAAAATCTTTCAGTTTGAAGGCTTGAGCTAGCTCTGAAAAAGGCATCGAAAGATAAATTTTTCCCAAATCTGTTTTTAAAAATTGGGCGTAAAAACCATCAAAATCTTTATTGAGGGTAAAAAATGGAATTTGGTATTGAAATTCGCTTAAACGTATTTTTTTTGCCATAGCATTTAAAGAAAAACCCCGTTTTTGACTCTTTTTGAGCTTTTTCGGGGTTTGTTTCTTCTAATATAAGACTTATTTTATTGATAAGCAAGTGTTTATGTTATTATGAATGTGCCAAAAGATTCAGCTGAAGAGTGAGTTGATCTTCCCCAAAAAAGTACCGTTTAATAATATAAAACGCTCTTTTGACAACTTTTAAAAAACATTTATAGATTTAATCTTCCACTCTAATTTTGGATTATAAGATAAAAAGCCATTCGTAACCTCTAAGGGACAATCAATATTATTAAGATACAAAGAACCAGTACCTAAACCTTGAGGCATAGGATTTTGCTTCATAAATGTATACTGAGCAATGGCATTTAAACCGATGTTGGATTCTAGTGCAGAAGTAATCCACCAACCAATATTATACTTTTTAGCCAACTGAATCCATTCATCAGTACCTTTAAATCCACCTATAAAACTAGGCTTTAATATAATATATTGAGGTTTTATTTCTAATAAAAGAGTTTCTTTCTCCTTTAATGAAAAAACACCTATTAATTCCTCATCTAGTGCAATGGGTAATTCTGACTTACTACAAATGTCTTTCATGTATTTTTTTTGCCCTTTTGTTATGGGTTGTTCTATACTATGAATAGACAAATCCGATAATTTTTGCAATTTATCAAATACTGTTGTATAATCAAAAGCTCCGTTTGCATCCACTCGCAACTCTATCTGTTCATTCGAAAAATTTGAACGAATAAATTTTAATAGTTTATATTCTTGATCAAAATCAATAGCTCCTATTTTCATTTTTATACAATAAAAGCCTTGATTAATTTTTTCTTCTATTTGTTGTTTCATAAATGCTTTATCTCCCATCCATATTAAGCCGTTAATAGGAATAGCATCTTCTCCTGTTGTAAATTTAGAAGGAAATAATTCAAAAGGATTAGAAGATTCTAATGATTGAAAAGCCATTTCAACCCCAAATTGTATTGAAGGAAATGCTAGTAATTCCGTCCAAAGTTTATCTTTTCCTAAATGAATATTCTTACAAACCCATTTTAACTTTTCTTCATAATCTGGTCGATCATCAACGGATAATCCGCGTAGTACGCCGCACTCCCCTATTCCTTTCTTATTGTCTTTTTCTAAAATTAGGTACCAAGTTTCTTTCTGATTTAAAACGCCTCTTGAAGTTCCCGCAGGACGTTTAAAATCCAATAGATGTTTTATATAAGTTGCTTTCATTTTAGATTATATTTTTATACTTAATTATATAATCTCCAAATCTTATCTAAATTTTCTTGTGGTAGAGATAACCTTTTAAATTTTTCTAAATCATTTATAGTTTTATTCTCCCATGTTTGCTTAGCTGAAATATTTTGAGATTTATATTTTTTATGAATTTCTTTAGATTTAGACACTTCGTCTAAAAACATATAAATATGGGCTAAATTTAATTTTACTTTTAATTCGCTCTTATCCTTATCTTCTGCCAAAAGTAAGGTTTGCAATGATTTCTCAAATTGGTTTGTGTACATATACATTTCAGCCAAGAGATTATAATCTAAAGAACTAGCGTATTCTGTATTAATTAATCTATTTTGAATCCAATTAATAGCTTCTTCTTCTTTTTTATTTTTAAATAAATTTTGAGCTTGTTTACAAATTAAATCATTATAAAGAGGCATAGAATTGGCCTGTTTAAAACATATTGGATCATTTTGTTCTATAAAAAAAATCTGTTCTTGTTTACTTAAATTTAAGAAATCTTGAAAACGATATTTATCCATTATCTTATTAAGCAAACCAAAAGCAATTGCATTGGATACATCTGTTTTTAAAGTTTTAGATAAAGAAGTTTGTTTAATAATCTCTAAAATAATCTCTTTATTGTTTTTAGTCCACCCTTTACTAGCTGTATAATCTACCCAAGGAATAACTTCTAATATTATTTTTTCACTCATTAACCAATTTTGATTTTTAAAAGTAAACCAAAGGTTTTTAGTGTTTTCATGTAGACAGACTGATTTTAAAGAAATTAATTTAGCATCTTTGCTTACAGGATTTTTTTGATATAAACAAGCTTTTTGTATTGATTCTGTTTTAATAAAATCATTACTAGATAATTCATCTACAAATATAGCGTACGTACATTTATCAACTCCTGAAATAGATGAAACTAAAGAAATAGCACTTCCTGTGCCTTTTCCTATAAAATAAGGATCTGGAATAGCTTTCAATACAGATGCAAGATCATTTACCATCTTTTGATTTTCGTCAAGCAATGTAATACGATACGCTATTTCAGTAGTTCCAACGGGTAAATCTTGGGTTTTTACGACTAATTTTTCGCCAGCTGAAAGATTTACTTCCTTAGTCGTCCCACGTTGATTATCCCAATAACCTGAAGGGGATTGTGTATATCCTGTAAAAAAACTCAGAGTAATAAGTATATTATAAAAATGGAATTTCATTTTAATTCATCTCAAAAATTAAAGTACGCAAACCGTATAAAAGGTAAAAAATAATTATAATACTTGTTTTTATATAAGGATAAAAACTTAACTCTAGAGTAGGCATTAGAATTTATTAGACATAAAAATGTCTTTGAATTTAAAAAAGGACTTTTTCAATGTAGTAAAACATTTACAAGAAAAATTTTCCATGTTTTTTAGATTTATCAAAAGTCTAATGCTTAATCTAGGTTAAAATCATATAGAATATGATGGTTAAGTTTGCTTTTAGATAGTTTTAAATAAAAACTAAATATTTATCCAAATATTTTTTTCCAAAGGCTCTTTTTTTCTACTTTAGATTCTGTTTCAGGTATTTTTGCAATAGGAATATCTAAGATTATTTCTCTTAGTTTTTCTTGTCTTGACAGGTTTGTTTGAGATCCAAATTGTAGACTTTGAGTATCACAGTTTTCTATGATAATATCGCTCACATCGCTTGATGATAGTAAAAAATCTTTATTTATAATACCTGCTGCTTCTAATAAACCTAGATTATTATGCCTAGCATATTCTAAGCTATCTAAAAAAATCGTAATGTGTTCACCAAAAAAAGAATTCAAATCATCTTGTACACTTCCTTTTTTACTATAATCTTGTAATAATTCTACTACTTTATTAGAAGGTATATATATTCCTCCACTTTTTTCTCCTGAAATTTTATTATTAAAATTAAGAAGTATTTCTTTTTCTTTTTTTACTATTTCTTGCCATTTTTTGGTATATCGCTCAAAATAGGATTTTTTATCTATTAGTTTTGAAAAGGAAAAATCTTTTAAATAAAAATATTTTCTAAAAAGACCTTGAACAAGGGCTATGTTGTAAGCATGGGCTTCATCAAAATTATTTTTTGACTGAGCATTTTTTGCTGCCATTTTCATTATTTCAACATAGGATTTTAAACTTTCCTCACCAAGATTAAAACGTCTACCATTTTTTACAATTTCATAATATACATGATCCAATATACTTTGAAATTTCAAATCACAATACCATTCGTTTATTTCTTTTTCTGCAATTGGATGATAACTACAATTCATTATTGATTAAAAATTAATGTTAATGATAATATTAAAGATATTAAAAAAGTACTTATTGCTAATTTTTTTAACTCAGGGTCTAATGATCTATTATCTGAGCAATTACGAACAGTCATAAGATGGCTTATCAAAGGGAAATATCCTACTAAGAAAAAGTATTGTTCCCAAGTAAAATTAGATAAGTAGCCAAATAGAAGAATTAAAATCATGGCTGTAATAATTAAAAAATAATGATATTTTTTTGCATTATTACCGCCCATTCTTACAACTAAAGTATTTTTTCCTGATCTACGATCTAATACTTCATCTCGCATATTATTCAAATTCAATACTCCTGCGCTAAGCATACCAATGGCAGAAGCGGGTAAGATGAGTAAAGCATTAAAATCTTTTGTAAACAAAAAATTAACCCCCATGGTACTTACCCAACCAAAAAAGATGAAAACAAAAATATCTCCTAATCCTCTATAGCCATACGCAAAATTTCCAACAGTATATTTTATGGCTGCTATAATAGAAACAATCCCCAATACAAGAAAAAAAAGAGAGTAATTGAGATACATATCTTTAAAAGAAAGGTAAATAAGTAAGCATGCGGATAAAAAACTAATAATAGCGGTTATATATACAGCTATTTTCATTTGTTTTGGAGTTATTTCTCCACTTGCAACCAATCTTTTTTCTCCTATCCTATTGGCGTCTGTCCCTTTTACTCCATCTCCGTAATCATTTGCAAAATTTGAAAGTACTTGAAATCCAATAGTTGTAAAGATAGCTAGTACAAAAATTCTCCAATCAAATGATTCAATAGTAGTCAATTGGCTTGTTTTATACGCATACATACTCCCTACCAAAATACCAGAAAGAGATAAAGGTAAAGTTCGTAAACGCGCAGCTTGTATCCAGTGTTTCATATTTTTTTTTTAATATAAAGAATAACTCACAATGGCAATTAGAAAAAAATGACCATTTGAATTATAATAAATAACAAAATTAATAATTCTTTTAAAATAAAAATAAAATTATAAATTTCAAAAACTCTTGTTATAGGACAAGGAAGCAATTGTAAAAAATCAAATAATTCGTTTAAATTTTAATGACTTAATTTTAAAAACTTAAAATTTATTTCTAGGAAGAATAATGATAATATGTCCAAATATAATTAAAATATACATTCTATAGACTATTATTTATATCATTTTAAACTTTCTCTATATTAATAAACTTAAAGGCTAATATAAAAAATCATAACAATATACCTCTAGCTTTTAACATTTAATATAAAAACTAGAAGTATTCTTTGGATCGGATAGAACTATATATTATGGAATATATTTTTTCTCGAAATTAGGTTTACGCTTTTCTAAAAACGCATTTCTACCTTCAAT
Source organism: Flavobacterium columnare NBRC 100251 = ATCC 23463 (assembly GCF_002530675.1). Classification (GTDB taxonomy): domain Bacteria; phylum Bacteroidota; class Bacteroidia; order Flavobacteriales; family Flavobacteriaceae; genus Flavobacterium; species Flavobacterium columnare. The sequence goes on along the minus strand of NZ_PCMX01000145.1, from coordinate 8,979 downwards.
AGCTTCATCACTCATATAAGCCAATCGTGTAGCTTCACCTGCAAAAACCTGTTGACCTACCATCCCATCGTCAGTTAGGTTCATAGCAAATTTTAACATTTTAATTGAAATAGGTGATTTTTCTAGTATTTCTTGCGCCCATTCATAAGCTGTTTCTTCTAGTTCAGCATGTGGAATAACGGCATTTACCATTCCCATTTCGTATGCCTCTTGAGCTGAGTAATTTCTACCTAAAAAGAAAATTTCACGAGCCTTTTTTTGACCTACCATTTTAGCCAAATAAGCAGATCCATATCCTCCATCAAAACTAGTAACATCTGCATCTGTTTGTTTAAAGATAGCATGTTCTTTACTAGCTAATGTTAAGTCACAAACTACATGCAATGAATGTCCTCCTCCAACAGCCCATCCTGGAACTACTGCAATTACAGCTTTTGGCATAAATCGAATTAGACGTTGTACCTCTAGAATGTTCAAACGATGATATCCATCTTCGCCTACATATCCTTGATGTCCTCTTGCACGCTGATCGCCTCCACTACAAAAAGACCAAATACCATCCTTAGAAGAAGGTCCTTCGGCAGATAATAATACTACACCTATTGATGTATCTTCATGGGCATCTTTAAAAGCAACTAATAACTCTGAAGTTGTTTTTGGTCGAAAAGCATTTCGAATATCCGGACGATTAAAAGCAATTCGAGCGACACCATTACATTTTTTATAAGTAATATCTTCAAACTCTAGAGCTGTTTCCCATTGTATTTTATTCATAACAATATAGCTATTTTATTATAAATTTATTAATAATCAACTTTTTAAAAATAAAATTATACTGGTTTTTTTTACCAAGTACCTCGCAAAAATACTTCAATTTTATTGTATATAGTAATTTATAGATTATAAAATTGTTTTTCTGCTATAAAAATCTAATAGAAATAAATAGATAAAATCTTTTAAAAAAACAAAATAAAGTGCTATTAATAAGTGCTTTACAATCATAACTTCATGACAATATCTATTTATTACTTTTAAAGTGATAATTTATTTTAAACATTCTGATTTCTAAAGATTAACAAGAAGCATGAAAAAATATTATTAACAAAAGCTCATTCTAAATTTCGTTTTCTAAAATTATGGTTACCTTTGACCCTAGCAAATAATTCGTTTTATGATTTACAAATTCAGAGTTATCCTTGATGCTGAAGAGGATGTATTTAGAGATATAGCTATTGAAGAAAATGATAGTTTAGAAGATTTACATAACGCTATTGTAAATGCTTTTGGTTTTGATGGTATGGAAATGGCCGCTTTTTATACCTGTGATGATCAATGGAATCAAGATCAAGAAATTCCTTTATTTGATACAAGTGATAATCCTGGTGAAGGATTAACAATGGTCGATCATATTTTATCATCTACTTTTGATAAAAATAACACAAAGATAATCTATGTCTACGATTTTTTAAATATGTGGACTTTCTTTGTTGAGTTAGCTGCCATTGAAGAACCTGAACAAGGTATGGCATATCCTGATTTGTTATTCTCACATGGACTCCTCCCTCTTACAGCACCAGATAAAGAATTTGATGCTGAACAAGATGATTTCTATGGTGATTTTCAAGATGATTACGATGATGAAGATTTAGATATGTTTGAAGGTGACGATTCATTTAGTGATTTTGGGTTTGATGAAAACTGGAATTAATTTTTTTAAAAAAAATCAAGAACAATAAAAAAAATATTTGTTCTATTACTATAAAATATGATTAATCTTTTTAATACACAAATAGAAAACCTATCCATTCATCGTGTAGGAAATAAAAGTAGAAATGAGGCTATATTTCTATCAGATCAACCCTATGGGCTAAATGATGAAATTATGCCTTTGCTAAAAGAATTTTTCTTTAAATCATTTAGAGAGAAAGAAGAAAATTACTATCAGTTTGCACATGATGTAGATTTAGAATATAATGAGATGTACAATTTAGCAACTGAAATTTTTTCAAATCCTGCTAATATTCACGATCTTTCAAAAAAAATAACAAAACATCTTTTTGAACAATCCAACCACCCACACATAAAAAATGGAGAGGTTTATATTACATACTTAACAAACGTTTCTATTGATAATAAACCTGTAGATGCTATTGGTGTATTTAAAAGTGAAATAAAGTCAGATTTTCTTCAATTTGAAGAAAAAGGGACAAATCTTGAAATGATTTTACAACAAGGAATTAATTTGCAAAAGTTAGACAAAGGTTGTTTAATCTTTAACTATAAAAAAGAAGAGGGTTATAAAATTTTAACTGTAGATAGTAACCGTTATGATGCACGCTATTGGTTAGAACATTTCTTAAGCGTTGATGCGTTTCAGGATGAAAATTTTATGACCAAAAAATATTTAAAATTCTGCCAAGATTTTGCAAAAGAAGTTGTTTTGCCTGCTGAAGATAAAAAAGAAGAGGTTCTTTTTATGAACCGAGCAGTCAACCATTTTGCTAAAAATGATAATTTTGAAGAATCAACATTTTTAAACGATGTATTAGATAATCCTGATTTAATTTCTGAGTTTAAAAACTATAAAGTCGATAAAGGCGAAAAATATAGTATTGAAGATTTAACGAATTTCCCAATTGCTAATCAGGCAGTAACAGATGTTCGTAGGAAGATGAAAAATGTAATTGAGTTAGATACGAATATTCAAATAAAATTAGATTTTGTAAATCCCGAGAGTGCAGAAAAATTTGTTGAAAAAGGGTGGGACGAAGAAAAACAGATGTATTACTATTTGGTATATTTTAATAAAGAACAAAAATCGTAATTATGCAACATATCATAGATCGTTTTATAAGCTATGTAACGATAGATACAGAAGCTGACCCTAATTCTAATACCACGCCTAGTTCTGCTAAACAGTGGGATCTTGCCAATAAACTGGTAGAAGAATTGAAAACTATAGGAATGCAGGATGTGAGTATAGATGATAAAGCTTATATTCAAGCAACTTTACCCTCTAATATTGAACAAAAAGTTCCTACAATAGGTTTTGTTTCGCATTTTGATACTACTCCTGATTTTACAGGAGCGAACGTAAAACCACAAATAGTACAAAACTATGATGGAGGAGATATTGTTTTAAACCAAGAAAAAAATATTGTTCTTTCACCTAGTTATTTTGAAGATCTATTATTATACAAGGGTCAAACTCTAATTACTACAGATGGTACAACCTTATTGGGGGCTGATGATAAAGCTGGCATTACAGAAATTATAACTGCAATGGAGTATCTTATTCAAAATCCACAAATTAAACACGGTACTATAAAAGTTGGTTTTACTCCAGACGAAGAAATAGGACGCGGTGCAGACTTTTTTGATGTAGAAAAATTTGGATGTGACTGGGCTTATACAATGGATGGTAGTCAAATTGGTGAATTAGAATATGAAAATTTTAATGCCGCAGGCGTTAAAATTACATTCAAAGGTAAAAGTGTACACCCTGGTTATGCAAAAGGAAAAATGATTAATTCAATGCTTTTGGCTAATAAGTACATTAGTAAATTACCTAAAAAAGAAGTCCCTGAAAAGACAAAAAATTACGAAGGCTTTTTTCATGTTGTTGATATCAAAGGAAGCATAGAAGAAACAACAGTTCAATTAATTATTCGCGATCATAATCGTAAGAAATTTGAAAAACGTAAAAAGTTTGCGCAAAAAATTGCTGACAAGATCAATTCTAAATATAAAAAGCAATTTGGTGAAGATATTATAGAAATAGAAATAAAAGATCAATACTATAATATGCGTGAAAAAATTAAACCTATGATGCACATAGTAAAAATAGCAGAAAAGGCGATGAAAAATTTAGGTATTACTCCTATTATTAAACCAATACGTGGAGGTACTGATGGATCTAGGTTATCTTATATGGGGCTACCTTGTCCTAATATCTTTGCAGGAGGACATAATTTTCATGGAAAATATGAATATGTTCCCGTAGAAAGTATGCAAAAAGCAACTGATGTTATTGTAGAAATTGCTCAGTTGGTAGCTCAACAAAAATAATTTTATAAAATAAAACTATCATAAAAAGTGGTTGTCTAAAAAATGTAACTTAACATCTAGTTTCTCACTTCGCCTAAAGAGAAGTCCTATGCGAGTTGCTTCGTGTGTTCACTCTTTTTGATCCAAATGACAAGATTGCAAGCTTTTAGACAGCCACTTTTTAAAATTTATTCTATAAAAAATACAATGTTATTTTGAAACAACAAATGATTAAAGATATTTCAATTGAAGAATACAATGTAAGTAGTCATTGCATTTATTTCTTGATTTTTTATTAAGAATAAAATCTATTTTTCCTAATTTCTTTTTTATATCTTATTTTACTCTCCTCCGATCCAACACAAAATAGAATTTTAGATAAACTTAAAACAAGTTGTTAAGTTTATCTGAACTAAAAAAATATTTTATAAAAAGAATTAAGGTATTCATTTCTATTCAGATAAATCATTTTATAATTGGCAGACGCTAATTTAAAATATTATTTGATTCTTATTCTTATGGATTTATCTTTCAGTATTTTTTTAGATAGAATTGACAATATTTTATCCTTTCAAAAAACTATTTACAACAAACCATTATATTTTCTTACGAACCACTCAATACTTAATAATATAATCAATATGATTAATCCATAAAACCAATCTATTAGTGGAGATTTTTTTATAATTTCTTTTTGAGTAGGTTTGTATTTTTCTAAACTTTCTAAATGAAGAATGAGTTCATCTATTTGTTTTGGAAGATATATTTTACCTTCTGTATTTTCTGCTAATTGTTTTAATCGAATTAAATCCGCATTTACAAATTGCTTTTCTGCATCAAAATATAAAACATGAAATTTACCAAAATACTGTGTTCCTGATTGTTTTTCTTTTACTTTAAAAATGTAGTTGCCAGCATCTAAATTATCAAAGGCAACTGAAAAATCATTATTTCCTTTAACAAAATCGTATATTTTTAATTGTTTTGTGTCATTGTTTTTTAACTCAATCGTTAATTGAGCATTTTCATCGAACTCATAATTTTTATTAAAATATTGAGCTGATATTGTAACTGTTTCCCCTGAATTATAAAAATTTTCATGATTAACTACTAAATTTTTCTTTTGGGTATTTGAAGCTACGTATTGTGTCATTTTATCAAAGAAAACATCAAATTTCTCAAAAGTCTTTTCTTTTAAATAACTTTCCAATCGCCATTTCCAAATATTTTCTCCAAATAAAAATGCGTTTCTAGTTATCCCGTTTTCAGTAAAGGCTAACAAAGGGCTTTCTGTAGTTATCGTACGGATACGTGCGGTAAGTAAAATATTTGCGTCAGATTTTGGAACGATAGTCCCAAATGGATTTTCTAAAGGAGGAAATTGTTCAAAACCAAAATCATCAATAGAAAAAGAAGTAAAACTATTATTAAATTTAGCTGAATAATCTTCTTTTTGAACGGATGTTTTAAAATCAAATTGATTATAATACTGTGATAATAAATTAAAATCAGTATGAAGTCCCGTAATTACAAAAGTATTAATCTTACGGTTTTTATTTTGTTCCAAAATAGATTTGAATTCTGAATTTGGTTGGTAGAAAAACAAAACGTTAAAATCATTCAAATCCTTAATTTCTTTTGGTTTAACCATAGTTACTTTACGCTGTGCATTTGATTCTATTGCTCTTTTGATAGCCCCCAGATCGGGATGAACAATAGATGCTACTAAAGCAACCTCTGTACGTTGATCTATTATTTCTACAGCAAAGTTTTTAATATTATTGAACTTATTTTTCTCTTTTTCGGTAGAAGTAAGAACTGCTTTATAGGTATGAACTCCTACTTTATCAGCATTCAATAAAATGGATATGTTTTCTGATTTTTTCTTTGCTGAAAAAGAAACATTTTGAGTATAAATGGTTTTATCAGCCATTTGTATACTTAAATTAGCTGCTACTGATTTATTTCCTGTGTAATTCAGAAATACTTCTACAGGAAATTTATTCTTATAAAAAGCATACTTATTAGCATTTAATTGATTTATTTTTAAATCTAAGTGTTGAACGGTATCTCCTAAAATAATAGGAAAAACAGTAGCATTTTGTTGAATGTTAAAAACATAATCGCTCCCTTGTGTTTGGTTTCCATCAGTTAACAAAACGACAGGATGATTTTGTGTGCGGTATAATTGTTTTAAATTTTCAAATATTTTGTAAATGTTTGATTGTTTTCCTTTAAAATTAAGTGGCTGGTCTGTGTTTAAATCTTGATCAAAAGAAAATAATTGTACTTCGTATTTTTCTTGAAGTTTTGAATTTTTAGATATTTTTTGAGATAATTCTTTTGCTATTTTACTTTGTTTTAAAAATTCAATAGATTCAGAGTTATCAACCACTATTGGCAAAGGCGTTTTTAATGTTTCATACGTATTTTTAGTAATTATTGGATTAATTAATAATAGCAAAACCAAAAATAAGGAAGTAAAACGTAAAAAAGTCAAAAACAAATGCAAAGGTGATTTATAATTGGCTTTATATAAATATTGATAAAAAGCAATTCCAGCAGAAACTATTATTGCTAAAAGTAAAAGTAAAATTGTATTTATCGACATTTTTTAGTGATTAATAAATAGTAAATTAGTAAAGAGCAAACTTATGAAAAATCATTATTTTTACTCTTTACCATACTTCTTTATGTTAACATTCTTAGATTTGCATTCTGTTCTTATACTGAACAAAATTATGTAAGCATTCCTCCGTCTACATTTAGTACTTGTCCAGTAACATAAGTACTCATATCAGAAGCTAAGAATACACAAGCATTAGCAATATCTTCAGGTTTACCTCCTCTTTTTAAAGGAATTGTATCTCTCCAACCTTGTACCACATCCTCATTTAACTTAGCAGTCATTTCAGTTTCAATGAATCCAGGTGCTATAGCATTACAACGAATATTACGTGAACCCAATTCTAATGCAATAGACTTAGTAAAACCAATCATACCTGCTTTAGAAGCCGCATAATTTGCTTGACCAGCATTTCCTTTTACTCCTACTACGCTACTCATATTAATAATAGATCCTGCACGATTTTTTAACATCGTTTTTTGAACTACTTTAGTCATATTGAATACAGATTTTAAATTAATATTAATTACTGCATCAAAATCTTCTTCTGACATTCTCATTAATAAATTATCTTTTGTAACACCTGCATTGTTAATAAGGATATCTATTGTTCCAAATTCAGCCAAAACATCCTCTACTAACTTTTGCGCTTCATTAAAATCAGCTGCATTTGATTTGTATCCTTTTGCTTTAACTCCTAAAGCTATTAAATCATTTTCTAGAGCTAATGCGCTTTCTGCTGATGAACTATATGTAAAAGCTACATTGGCTCCATTTTTTGCAAATACTTCTGCTATCCCTTTACCAATACCACGACTGGCACCTGTAATGATAGCTACTTTTCCTTCTAATAATTTCATTTGATTTCTTTAATATGTATGATAATTTGTTTGGTTGAACAAATATAAAAATACTTTAATATTATTCTATTACATTTTAGATTTAAAATTAAACCTTTTTCGTTTTTTTTAGTCTTATATAATAGTTATTTACCTAAAAATCAGCCCTATGAAAAAAATAACCTATCTATCATTATTCTTTATTTTTACTATGTCTTGTCAATCAAATGATGAATCTTATATAGAAATTAGCCCAACAGCCGAAAATTTCCCTAATATTACGGCTACTTTTGGCAATACAATAGACTTAAAAAATCTTTATAATTACACTAATCAACTAATTCCTAATTACATAACTAAATTTAATACAAGTACAAACCCTATAACTGATAAAGGTGCAACTCTTGGAAGAGTTTTGTTTTATGACAAAAATCTTTCATCAAATAACAGCATTTCTTGCGCTAATTGCCATCAACAAGCCTATGCGTTTAGTGATCCTAAACCTGCGAGTCAAGGTGTAAATGGAACAAGTGATAGACATTCTATGCGATTAATAAACAATCGTTTTGCGAATGAAACTCATTTTTTTTGGGACGAACGTGTTTCCAGTCTAGAATTTCAAGTAACCCAACCAATACGAAATCATACGGAAATGGGATTTAGCGGTACAAATGGAGATTTAGATTTTAATAACCTGATAAGTAAATTAAATGCCATTCCTTATTACAAAGAACTTTTTAAATTTGTGTATGGTTCAGAAGAAATTACTGAAATAAAAATTCAACTTGCTTTAGCTCAATTTGTAAAAAGTATTCAATCCTTTGATTCTAAATATGATGTAGGTAGAGCTCTTGTAGCTAATGATAATCAAACATTTCCTAATTTTACAGCACAAGAAAATATAGGGAAAACTTTATTCCTTACACCATCAACATTTGACACAACAGGAAATAGAATAGGCGGAGGATTAGGTTGTTCCGCTTGTCATGCTGCTCCTGAATTTGACATAAATCCAAACAGTCGAAATAATGGTATAGGAGGATCTATTAAGGGAGGCTCTGATTTTAGCGTTACCAAAGCACCTAGTTTAAGAGATTTGGTTAAAACTGATGGGACTACAAATGGTCCTATGATGCACACAGGAATTATTACAACACTACAAGCCGCTATTGGTCACTATGGAAATTTAACAAATGCAGCTACAAACAATCCTAATCTAGATAATCGTTTAAAAACCAATGGATTTGGGCAACAACTTAACCTTAATGCCACTGAAGTAAATGCGATTATTGCTTTTCTAAAAACATTATCTGGAACAAGCGTGTATACTGATCCTAAATGGGCTACTCCTTTTAAATCTTAAACTCAAATTATGTATTAAAGGGCAAATAAATTTAAGCACTTATTAAAAATTGTAGAAGAAAGTGGTTAAACTCTGATTAGACATTAGAAATTTATTATAGATAA
>NZ_PCMX01000144.1 GCF_002530675.1 Flavobacterium columnare NBRC 100251 = ATCC 23463 | reverse complement strand
CCGTCTAAATCTTCAATAATCACCACCTTTTGGAATAAATCAAACTCACCCCAATTGTATAAAGAACTCTCTGTAATTCGTGTAAATCTTAAAACATCTTCGGGTGGCATTAAATCCGCTATTCTGCTTATAATATGTGTTTTTCCGCTACCGCTTGATCCTTGAACTAATGCGTGTAATGGGCTTTTGTTTAGATAACTGATGATGATTAAAAATAATAACATTCTGCTATTTTCTTCGCCAACTATTCCTGCTTTTCCGATTTCTATGTTTAAGTTTTTTAGTAGATGTTTTCGTTTTAAGAAGTCGATAGAGGTTGGAAGTTGGGAGCTGGAAGCTGGAAGTACTTCGGTTTGTGGGATTGCTTCGCTTTGGCTCGCAATGACTGGTTGTCTTTTGTCTAAAAGTTCAATAAATAGTTCTTCATTGTGTAGTTGTAGTGTTTCGTTGATGTCTTTGTTTATTGGTTCTAGCACACTTATTTTTATTCCTGGTAATTGCCTCCCTTTGGTCAGCGAATCTCCGATTTCTTCTAAAAGTAGGCTAGCATATTTTGTAATGGCTTCTTTTCCTGCTGTATCATTGTCAAAAGCAAAGATTATTTCTTCTAATTGTTTGAGTTCCTTAATGGCTTTGATGTGTTCTTCAGTTAGTCCGTTAGTTCCATAACACGCTAATAAACTGTAATTTTCTGCTATTTGATTGACTTGTAATAAACTCGCACCATCAATAATACTTTCGGTTAAGATGAGTTTTTTAGTGTTTACATTGGGATAATTTGGATATAATCCTTGTCTGTTTTTTAAGTAAAAATGCTTACTTTCATTATCATTTAAAGTACTTCTAAAATAAAGTGATACAGTTTGATTTTCTTTGTTTTTCAATGCAAAACAAATACACCATTTTCCAAAAACATTATAAGCCTTTTCGCCTGTTCTGCCTAAAATATTTTTATCAATCAATAATCCATATTCTAAACATTGAGCAATTACATTTTCATCTTTCCTTGCTCCGTGATGGAACTGCCCACCATTGTAACCAACTTCTATTTTTTTAAAGTCTAAACCTCGAGATTGTAGATATTCTTTGGCTGGTTTGCTGTTGCTGACTGCATTTTTAAAATACTGGTACATATTGCCCAAAAATTGCTCTCTCGATAAATCTTGCTTCGTCATCTTGGTAGTTCCCCCTTCGGGGGCTAGGGGGCTGATTATTCGCTCTGCTATTTTAATGGCTTCGTGTTTGGTGCAGTTTTCTTTATGCAGTATAAAATCAATCACATCAATACTTTTGCCGTGTATTTTGCAATTGGAACTAAAACAGTATGCCGTTTGTGTTTTGTAATACACTTGAAAACTTGGAGTTTTATCCTCGTGAAACGGACAGTTTAAACGGCTTTGTTTGTCGGTTTTTAAGCCGTAATAATGCAATACGTTTGACATTGAGAGCTGCTCTTTTATTTGTTGTATTTCCATTGACTAAAAAATATTTAAAAATAATTTAAACTACATATTTGTAGCAAATGTAACATATCTATTTTAAACAACCAAACATTATGTGTTTTTGATACGATAGATATGTTTTGTATATTTGCCTAATAACTCAATTAGCTGTAGTTTTTAATACATTTATGAAGCATAATAGTTTTGGTAAGCGACTTACGGAAGTAAGAAAAGACAAAAAAATGTCTCAAGATGAAGTTGGTAAACTTGTCAATGTTCACGGTGCTGTAATTGGTAGATATGAACGTGATGAAGTTAAGCCATCTATAGAAATGGCTACACAATTAGCAGAAGCTCTCGAAGTTTCTTTAGATTATTTAGTAGGTTCTACTGATGTTCTTTTAGAAAAAGATATAGTTAATAAAATCCTTGATATACAAAAACTAAAAGAGAGCGATAAACAACACGTTTTCGCTCTCCTTGATGCTTTTATTAAGCAAACTAAATTTAAAAGTATTATGTAATAGAAAACCCAGCTACTCGCTGGGTTTTTTGTTGTAATTTAACCTATTCCATTTACCTTTAAATTTGATGCAGATTTTGTTGTTAAATTAATTTGAATACTCCAATAATAACTACCTCCATCGTGTACATTAATTATGTCATTGGAATATTCTTTGTCTGTAAATCTGTTTTTCCAAATAAAATTAATCCAAATTACTTTTTCATTAGATTTATTTAAAAACCCAACATATTGCCTAACATAATTTTTAAGCTTTTTATGTATTTGGGGATATCCTTTCAGTTGATTGATTAATTTTTTATTTACGCAAAAAATGTCTTTTTTTATTATTTCTTCTGCTAGAAAAATATCTTCTTTTGTTGGTGTATATCTTTTGTCTTGATTATCTATAGACATTAAAACAAAATGATTTTCTTCAAAAATATATCCTGAAAAATCTTTTCCTTTTATAAAAATAGAAGGATTTATAGTAATAAAAAAAGAGAATATAAGAGATAATAACTTCATAACTTTATTATTTTATGGTATAATTTATAGGCTTTTTACTACTATCTAATAAACTTGGTCCTATAGGGGCAAAATTACCTTGACCATCATCGCTTACTCCATAGCTACTTCTTAGAGGTACTCCTAGTTGACCTCGTATTGTATTTTCATAAAAAGTTGACCTCCATTCGGATTTGTATAAGCCATTAAATTCTCCCTTAAATGAATTAAAATCTGTATATGGATATAGAACACCATTGTTAGAGTCTCTACCGTGAACCATCTCGTGAGCTAATCCTATAAATGATGGACGATTAGTATTTCCTGCTGTATTAAAACCACTTGTTGTGGTACTAGGATTAAAAATTATCTTACCACCTGATCCAGAAGAAGTGATTAAACTTGGAATTGCTGATTGTATTTCGGGAATATTTGAATAGGAAGCCCTTTGGTTATCTGGTGTAAAACTATTATCAGAACCTTTTTCAATGGTAAAAGTGTTTTTAGAAGATTGTAATTCTTGAATCATTGCTGAACCTTCTGCGCTTTTTGAAATTTGACCTAAAGCATCAACAGTCTTCTGTGTGAATTTATCTACTTTACCAGTATAAGCAGAACCGTCTTTATTGAAAAGATTACCGTTTTCGTATTTTAATTGTTGTTTATTGTTACCTATGATAATAATATCTTCAGGAGCCATTCCCGTTGGGTCTATTAATCTCAACGGATTGTTCATCACAAAACAGTACGGCGACCAATTCGGAAACTTCTCCGCTAGTGGGTCAACATTGAGCCAAAGGGAAGTCTTCATATCCAAATATCTCGCTCCGTAATAAGTGAGATTGGTCTCTCTATCCAATTCCTTTCCATTAAATAAATACGGCATAGAAATAGAGGAGGAGTGTTCTTCAAAAAGGACTTCTCCAAAAGGGATATACTCTACATGCTGAGACAACTGGCCATTCATAGTGCTAATATACGAAGTACTTCCTAAATGATCGTTATGGTAATAAAAAATATCTTTTTCAAACAAGCCGTTGCCTACAAAACCATCGCCTGCGGTTACATCTGCGGGTTTTATAGGATCGCCAAACTGTATGGGTGGTCCTGGTATAAAAA
>NZ_PCMX01000143.1 GCF_002530675.1 Flavobacterium columnare NBRC 100251 = ATCC 23463 | reverse complement strand
AAAGTAGTGGCTATTACACAATATTCTTAAAAATCCTGTAATGTTACAGCGCTTGAATGAGCTTGATGCACTTCCTGAAGATGATAAAAGATGTATTCTTTATACTCTTGATGGTTTGTTGAGAGATGCTAAAACTAGATTAGCTTATAAATAAAAGAAAAAGCCACTCAATGAGTGGCTTAAAAATTTTATTTTTCTAATAAAGAAATTATTGCTTTATCAAATTCTTTTTTCTTCTCTATAGGAACGTTTAAATAGCCTATATTAATAATTCCGTTATATTTATTTTTCCAATAAAGGTTATTTTTATCAATACCCTCTAATGTAATTGTATCGTTAGTTAAAAAGGCAAGCATGGCTTTATCATATAATTTTTCATCATTTTTTATGTTTTCATAATTACGAGAAGTATTGCCTTTTTCATTACTAATATATAGAATAGAATTGTCAGAATATACGAACTCTTTCTGCTTCCATTCATTGCCTCCTTGAATTTTCTTTACTTCAAATCCTTCTTTAATACTTACTTTATATGTATAATTTTTCTTTAAAGTATTACTAAAACCAGTATATTTAATAGCTTGATAGCCTTTCTTAGTTGAACAAGAAAAAATCATTATTATTAATAAACAATATATATATTTCATTTCTTAAGGTTTATACCAAAGGGGTTTTACATTTTGATTGGAGTTATTTAACATAGAAGGACCATAACTAGTTTTCATGCCATTTATATCAAATGTAGTTTGATAATGAGTTCTTAAGGGAAGATTTAATTGTCCTCTTAAGTTGTTCTCTCTAAATACCGCTTGGTACTCATCTCTTTTAACTCCATTTTCTCTTCTATCATCTAACATTCCTCTGTTGGAATCTAATGCGTGGAACATTTCGTGAGATAAATCTATTGTCGCATTCGTTTTCATACCTGCTGTTGTAGGTATACTTCCCCCAGAAGGATCCCAAGTTACTGCACCTCCTGAACCACCAGTCATATCAATTCCCATTTTTGTTAAAGCATCAAAAGAATTTTTTGCCGATGGGTCAGTAGCTAATTGATTTGCGTACCCTTTGTATCTATCCGTTTCATTAAACTCACTTGCTCCTTTTGAAATTGTAAATTCGTTTTTAGAAGATTGTAATTCTTGAATCATTGCTGAACCTTCTGCACTTTTTGAAATTTGACCTAAAGCATCAACAGTCTTCTGTGTGAATTTATCTACTTTACCAGTATAAGCAGAACCGTCTTTATTGAAAAGATTACCGTTTTCGTATTTTAATTGTTGTTTATTGTTACCTATGATAATAATATCTTCAGGAGCCATTCCCGTTGGGTCTATTAATCTCAACGGATTGTTCATCACAAAACAGTACGGCGACCAATTCGGAAACTTCTCGGCTAGTGGGTCAATACTTAAAAAATA
>NZ_PCMX01000142.1 GCF_002530675.1 Flavobacterium columnare NBRC 100251 = ATCC 23463 | reverse complement strand
GTTTTTAAAATCAGTTGTTTCAATCGTGTATTAAATCCCCATTCTTGCATTCTTCTTGCTTTATTGTTGGTAAATATTGTGTTGCTTTTTTGCTCTAAACTTTCTAAATATTCTTTGATTTGATCGCTTATTTTTTGACTTATAGGAACTAATCGCCTTTTACTGTTTTTGCCTTTTTGAACGATGATAATATTTTCGGTTAATCGCAAATCTTCTTTATTTAAATCGCTGATTTCCTGCACTCTTAATCCACAACCATACGCAATATTTAAAATGGTTCTTTCTTCTAAATTGGCTACTTCGTAAAGTTGTTTTATTTGGTCCTGGCTAAAAATAAATCGTTCTACTTTTTCAGTTCCGTTGGTAAATTTTAGATGTGATGCTGGGCTTTTTTTGAGTGTTCCAATTTCTAAAAGATAACCTAAATATTGTTGAAGGTTTCGCATATGGTCGTATATGCTTTTTTGTTTAATTGGCTTGCCTGTACGTTGGCTAATTTTATTTTTTAAATAGTCGTTGTAGTCTGCTATTTCTTTGGGTGTAACTTCTTTTATAGTAAAGATTTTATGAGTTTCTAACCAACTAAAAAACTCTCTTAAATATAAATATCTTGCTCGGGTAGTTTCGGGTTTTAAT
>NZ_PCMX01000141.1 GCF_002530675.1 Flavobacterium columnare NBRC 100251 = ATCC 23463 | reverse complement strand
GTTTTTAAAATCAGTTGTTTTAGTCGTGCATTAAGTCCCCATTCTTGCATTTTTCTTGCTTTATTATTGATAAATATTGTGTTGTTTTTTTGCTCTAAACTTTCTAAATATTCTTTGATTTGATCGCTTATTTTTTGGCTTATAGGAACTAATCTGCGTTTGCTGTTTTTGCCTTTTTGAACGATTACTAAATTCTCACTAAACCGTATGTCTTCTTTGTTTAAGTCGCTCATTTCTTGTACTCTTAACCCACAACCATAACCCATATTTAAGATTGCTTTTTCTTCTAAATTGGCCACTTGGTAAAGTGCTTGTATTTGGTCCTGGCTAAAAATAAATCGTGCTACATTTTCGCTTACTGCCGTAAATTTTAAGTGTGATGCTGGATTGGTTTTGAGTGTGCCAATTTCTAGTAAATACCCTAAATACTGTTGTAGGTTTCGCATATGGTCGTATATGCTTTTTTGCTTTAATGCTTTTCCTGTTCGCTGGCTTTTCTTGGCTTTTAAGTAGTCGTTGTATTGTGCTATTTCTTTTGGTGTAATTTGCTGTAATTCAAAGATTTTATTATTTTCTAACCAACTAAAAAACTCTTTTAAATATAAATATCTTGCTTGGGTAGTTTCGGGTTTTAAT
>NZ_PCMX01000140.1 GCF_002530675.1 Flavobacterium columnare NBRC 100251 = ATCC 23463 | reverse complement strand
TTTGAATTAATATTACAAGCTAAAACTACGGGAAAAGTAAAAACTGTGTTTTATGATGTTGATTATGATTTTGAAGCTAAAGCAGAAGGTAAAGGTTATTTTTCATTAGGTTTATCAGCAGGTATGGACGATTATAAAGGTCTTTATTTTCAACCAATAGTTAGACATTCTGGTATTAAAATAATACTAACTTTTGAGGCAAAATTCGGAAGTACTAAAAGATTAACTACAGAAGAATTCGTAATTATAAAAGAAAACAAATTTGATTTAGATAAAAAATATTATATCAATGAATAGAAAAAATATAAATATATTATTGTTTTCAATATGCTGCTTTAGCTATGGATGTTCACAAAATAAAAACAATAAAACAGAAAATAAAATGATCGCAGAAATAGAAAAAAAAGTAAATTCTTTCTCATTACGTCCTTATTATAGTGTTGATTTTGAAAATGGTAATAGTGGTTGTCAATTTGAAATACTAATAAATGATATTCCAGTATTTAGTAAAATAGGTATACAAGGAGGAGTTACATCATCAGCTCCAATAAATTCTTGTATTTTAAAAAGTGGAAAACAAAAACTCAAAATAAAATTATATCCGAATGTCGGAAAAGAAAATATTAAGGTTTCACATAAAAATATTTCCCCTTTTAATCTTAACATTTCCTACAGAAAAGATGCTTGGAATGAAAACAACTTAAACGAAATAGTTGTATTTAAATTACCTACTATTCTTTTACCCGAAAAAGGCTTACCTTATTTTGAAAAAGAAATAGAATTTGAAGCAGTAGTTCCGTATCAATTTGAAGGCTGGTCAAATTCTAAAGATTTAACCAAAATCCCCAATATAGAACAAAAAGTCATTAATAAATACGAAGAACTACAAAAGCTCTTGATAGATAAAAATTATTCGGCTTTTGCCAAAATGAAAAATCAAAAAGATATCGAAATGAATATATCATTTTATTTAAAACCTAATGATGTAATTGAAGGAGAAAATTATGATAAAAAAGCTTTTACAGAAAAAGATGCAGAAATACAGCCTTTGGATAATGTAAAAATTACTTTTTATGGAGATGGACGATTAGTAACCTTGGAAAAAATTAAAGATAAAGATTCTGCTTTAAGAACAAAAATCATACATAAAACGAATGATGGAAAACAAAAAGAAGAAATAATCAGTTTTCCCATTTTGTTTCATATACCACAAAATTCTAATGATTTACAAATCATTAGATAATAAAAAATAGGTTTAATACCATTTAAGCTTAAAATATACTGGATTAAAAAGTAAAGTTCTCAATACGCTTTTTTTAAACAACTCGAACAGACGGTTGAGTTATATAATTGAAATCATCGTTAGTTCGAGCGCGAAGCGCATCGAGAACCAGCGCTAATTTTTGTTGCTTTTATAGATGTACTATTTTTAAAAAGAAAATTCAAAGTTTAAATGGTATAACTACATTAAATCAATCATAGATTAGAGAATTACCTAATGAATTTTTATACTAATACTCCTTTAATAACCTTCAAAATTTTTAATAGAAAATTTAACAAACGGTTTGCTTTAATGAATAAAGCACTAAAAGAAAAACTTATCAATTCTTACGTAAAACTTTACAAACTCAAATAATCTTTAATTTATTTAAAAAAAATCACCTAAAAATCACAACGACAACAAACAATTAATAAAACACAAAATTTGATATACTAAATGACAATAAAGAACAGATTATAAATTTAAAAAAAATGAGGCTGTCCAAAAAGTTCGCAATCTTGTCATCGACCATTTTGGACAGTCTCATCCTTATGTATATGTATGATAAAGTCCTTATCCTAATCAGATTACAAAAATAAAAGTGTATCCGGATATTGAAAGGGAAATTGCTTTTTTAATCACTATAGGTACAGGGTATTCAGGAAATATAAAATACTCAAGAAGTAGAATGAATGGCTATCATAAAAATTTTGGGTTTAAATATCTAAAAGATGATTTACAGATAGGAATTACTAAATCATCCAATATTGGTTGGTCTATTATGGGGAAATCTGTTATAAATGAAGAAGAATATTCATTAGGTTTTGAAGGAATACAAAAATCTGTTGATTTACTTGTTTCTACGTTTAATATCAGTAAAGAAATTCTTGAAATATTGAATCCAGAAGGTACAAATCCTAATGAAAGTAGCGCAATAAGTAAGAAAGTTATAAAAATTGATTTTGCTATTGATCCTCCAAATATAGGTTTTGCTTTGAGTAAAAAATTTGGAGAAGCAAGTAATAAAAAAATTGTTCCTATTTATAAAGGAGGATTTCGTGCAGATCCTTTTATAGGAATAACAATTAGTGTAGACTTAGTTCAAGTGTTGGGAAATACTAATCTAATAACAAAAATAATATTATGGATTATTGAAAAAATTCAATATTTAACAAAATCTGAAATTTATATAACATTTGAAACAGGTTTAGCGGTAAAATTTGATTTTAAATTATCATATAATAGGATTGATCGCTTTGATAAGAATAAAAATACTGAACAGGAAATAATAATAGAAGTACCAATAAGCATAAAAGCAGGATGTAAAAGTGAAGATGTTGTCATTATTCCTGCTGTAACAAAAAATAATAAAACATATCCAGAGCATGAAGAAGAAAAATGGAAAGTAGAAGGAGATTTAAGCACAACTTTTACTTTTACAAAATCTTATGGTTATGATGAAGATAAACAATATGAAAAATCAAAGGGAGTATGGAATTCTGCTGAAATTACGATTAGTTGCTATGAATTAGTGACCTCTAAAATCACAGGTTCATCTGTAAAAAGTGATAAATTTAAATTATTTGATGAAAAAACATTATTCGACAACCCTAAAACGTATATTGATGAAAATTAATTTAATATTCATAGTTTTTATCCTAACTAGTTTTTATCCCTGTAAAGACCAAGAAAGAAAAACAATATGTAAAAATAAATTTGATTTAAACTCTATTACTTTTAAAAATAAAAATGAGTTGAATAAAATTTTTAGATTAGACACAGGTTTTTATGGCATTTACTTTAGAAAAAATAAAGAATGGTTAATAAATAAAAATGATATACGTGGATATCTCTATAAAATACGAGATACTTCTACTTGTATTTGTTTTTTTAATGAAAAAATAATAGCTAATAAAGATTATGCGATTTATTTAGATTCGAGTAAAAAAATATACGCATATTCTTTGCAAGCCAAAAGCGTTGAAGATATTGAAAACAATATCAATAAATATATCACATTCCATAGAAAATATCTGTCAAAAAAATTAAATGAATATGAATCAAAAAAAATTTTTCAAAGTTTCCCTGGAAATGAAAAAATTTTAAAGTTTGATTTTCCTGATAAAATAGTACTAATTAATTATATCAATAATGATAACTATCCAAATAGTTTAATAATTAGAGCAATAACAAAAAAAACTTTAAAAGAAGAATCTTATAACATAATAAAACAAGAATATGAAATTTACATTCAATAATTTTTTTTTAATATTTTTCTTATTTTTCTTATCAAACTGTCAAAGTCAACAAAACGAAAAATATATAGGTTTAAAATATGGGATTTTTGATATAGATAAGGTAACCTTTACAGAAAATATAGATACATTATTTTCAAAAATCCCTCACGTTGAAATTCTAAAAGAAATAAATGGGAGAAAAATGAGAGTATTTAGGGTTAAGTCAATAGCACAAGATAAAAAATTATTTAAATATTTTAATATTGAAGAAGGTAATACTGAATTTTATCTTGATGATAAAAATAATCTAGTAAGAATTCATGAAATGATAAATACAAATAAGAACATTGTAGATAATTTTTTAGAAAAGGTAAGAAGAAAATATGGAATTAACGAAAAAAAAATTGTGAAAAAAAAATTTATAGATGATATGTTCGTTGGACAATTGGAAAATAAACTTGTTTATATAACAAAATCTTGTAATGATCAAGATTGTTCCATTGTATATAATATTTATAAATATCCCCAGAAGGATAACGATATTATTAGTTTTATGTCGTTAAATAATATTGATCTAGAAAATTTACTAAAAAAATAAGTTAATATGCAACATAATTTCAATAATCCAATTTACGAAATTTCCATAAATTCCAGAGAGTGTGCAATAGCTTTAAAAGTTAATGATATCCCTTGTTTCTCAAATTTTAATAAAGGAGGAATGGCTGTAAATTGGCCAATAAATACTAATATCTTACATTCAGGAAAACAATCTTTTTTATTAGAAGTTTTTCCTTTTGAAAAGGAAATAATAATAAATAATAAAGCATTTATAGAACTCCAAATAACTGTAAGAGATAGATTTGATACTTCAAAATCAAAAATATCCCTTTTAAATTTTGATCCTGTATATTTTTCAAAACAAAAAGAAAATATTCAATATTATACAATTCTTGATGAATTTGATGCTCATGTTCCTTATTCTCATAGAGGATGGATTGATTCAATGTATATTTTGGATGAAAAAAAAGAAGATTTAATAAAACAAATTGATATCTTTTATGATGAACTATATCATATTTTTAAAACTTCAGATATAGAAAAATATAAACTTAAAATATCAGAAAGGTATCCTGAATTATGTAACTCATTTTATTTATCTTCTTTAGAAATAGAAAACAGAAAAGTTTCACTAATTCCAAAATTTAAAGGAATGATTAAAAGAGCCAGTATTGAAAAGTATAATCTAAATTTTTATGGTAATGGTAGAGTAGTTGGAGTAAATATTCCTTTTGAACCCGTGGCCTTAAAATTTTTCTCAGACAATGAAGAAGATAATATAATATACGAACAAGCATTATTTCATCGTAAAAAAAATGAAAACAAACTTTCTTTAATACGATAAAAACAAACCTATTTTCTTCCCATTTCAACCTGTCGTTATCCTAATCAGATTGCAAAAATAAAAGTGTATCCGGATGTAAGTTGGAAATTTCATCTTAATTATGGAATGAAAAACCCTATTTATTATAGAGATACTTGGGTACAAATGAGACAACATAGAGTAGAAAATGCGGTGCTCAAAGCACAGGCCTCAGATATAGATGGTTTTGATGGAACAGTAGAAACCACATTCGGTTTGTCTATTGAAGCTAAATGGAATGGTTCAGAAGAAGCAAAATTAGACCAAAAATTTTCAGAAAAAGTAAAACTTTTTATAGGTTCTTTTATCAAAACAAAACAGTTTGTAGATAGCGTTACAGGTAGAAATAAAGACTTGTCTACTTCAGGAATGAACCCAAGTATAATGGAGAGAGTTCGCAGAACTCCACTTACTATTGAAGTTTTATCACCACAAATTTCCAT
>NZ_PCMX01000014.1 GCF_002530675.1 Flavobacterium columnare NBRC 100251 = ATCC 23463 | reverse complement strand
CATATTTTTTATGTGAGCCGGTTTTACTCGTTGTACGTCTGAAAACTCGATTAAAACAAGTATTTCGGCTTAGAAGCAGCTCTAAACCCAAAAAAGAAAAAAAAGGACAGACTAAATTAATGGTTTATTTCCCTGTACTCTTCAAAGCAATTGCTGTTGGCTACTCCTCAACAGAGCCAACTTCCTCTTTGATTAGATATTCAAATATCATCTATTTAGATTAAAAATCTACCAACTATTTTTGACCATATTCCGTTAATTAAAATAGTTTTAAACGACGATTTATTATAATTTATTTCCTTCCTATTTCTCTAAAAAAGTAAGGTCTTACATTTATAAAATATTCAATAATAAAAAAATAGGAAATAACTCTAAATATAAATTTTATACATTTAAAAACTACTTCACAATCCATTTTTACCATAACTACATATACTATATCGGCCATAGCAGAAAAAACAATAGCAATTAGTATATTGTTAAAACAAAGATTATTTATAACTAAATAATTATAGGTGCAAATTGAAATCAATGAAGTCAGTACAACTCCATATACAACAATAGCAATAGAATATTTCATATCTTCAAATGCCAATCCATTTAACAACAAATAGGTTAAAAACATCAAAGAAATGGTTCCTAACAATGAAAAGCTAAAAGCCTTTTGATAAAAACCTATTCTTTTTGTTTCTTTAACAACTAAAAATAGAAGTAATAAATAGGGGAATAAATCCAATCCCATATTAAAAAATCGGATAAACTCAAAATTAAATAAAGTGAGTGCATCAGTACTGAAATAAATCACAAATATAAGTGATACGTATACTATATTTTGTTTTTCTTCTATAGCTAAATAACGAGCTATTAAGGCAGGGATAACAATTGGTTTACAAATAATTAACAAAAGATGATTACCTAATAACATGGCTACAACTGACAAAACACAAGCTACTAGATATACGTACAAAGGGGCGTTTCTTAACATAACATTATATTAAACTCTTCTTCTGATAAAATAGTAACTCCTAATTGGGTTGCCTTTTCTAATTTGGCTGGCCCCATGTTTTTTCCTGCTATTACATAATGAGTTTTGGATGAGATACTACTTCCTACTTTTCCTCCATTATTTTCTATTAATTGTTTTAATTCATCTCTTGAAAATTTTTCAAATACTCCTGATACTACAAAAATTTTACCTTTTAATAAATCAGAAGTTATAGTCGAGACTGTTTCTTCTAATTCTAATTGTACTCCATAGTTCTTTAGGCGATTTAAAATCGTCAAATTCTCTTTGTTTTCAAAAAATTCTATTACACTTTGAGCTATTTTCCCCCCTATTTCATCTACAGTAATTAACTCTTCTAATGTAGATTTTTGTATATTTTCGATAGATTTATAATGTCTTGCTAATTTTTTAGCAACAGTTTCGCCTACATAACGAATACCTAACGCATACAATACGCGTTCAAAAGTAATTTCCTTCGATTTTTCTATTCCTGCTAATAAATTATCTGTTGATTTGTCTGCCATCCTATCCAAAACAACAATTTGTTCTTTTTTTAGTTCATACAAATCCGCATAATTAGAAACTAGTTCATTTTTAAATAGTAAAGCAACAGTTTCTCCTCCTAACCCTTCTATATCCATGGCTTTTCGGGATATATAATGTTGTATTCTACCAATTATTTGAGGAGGACATCCGTAATAATTTGGACAATAATGTTGTGCTTCTCCTTCCTTTCGAATCAACTCAGTTTGGCACTCAGGACAATGAGTAATATAGCTTGTTTTGATTGAATGAATAGAACGTTTGGATTCGTCTATTCCTACAATTTTAGGAATAATTTCACCTCCTTTTTCTACAAAAACTTCGTCATCAATTCTTATATCTAATTTTTCTATTTGATCTGCATTATGTAAAGAGGCTCTTTTTACAATTGTTCCTGCTAATTGAACAGGTTCTAAATTGGCTACTGGTGTTATAGCTCCTGTTCTACCTACTTGGTAAGAAATAGAATTGAGTTTGGTTATTACTTGTTCCGCTTTAAATTTATAAGCTATTGCCCAGCGTGGTGATTTAGCGGTATAACCTAATTCCTCTTGTTGATCTAAATTGTTTACTTTTATAACTACTCCATCTGTTTCATAAGGCATTTCATGACGATGAGTATCCCAATATTCTATAAAATCAAAAACTTCTTGCATAGAGTAAGCTAACTTAGATTGTATAGGGACTTTAAATCCCCAACTTCTTGCTTTTTCTAAACTTTCAAATTGAGTTAGAATAGGTAAATTAGTCCCTATTAAGGAATACAACAAACAATCTAATGGCCTTTTTGCTACTTCTGAACTATCTTGTAATTTTAAACTACCAGAAGCAGTATTTCGCGGGTTTGAATAAGGTGTTTCTCCAATTTCTACTAAGTCCTGATTCATCTTTTCGAATCCTGCAAATGGTAAAATAATTTCACCTCTAATTTCAAACCTATCAGGAAAATCGCCCTGAAGTGTTAAGGGAACTGCTTTAATAGTTTTTACATTATTCGTTACATCATCACCTTGAAAACCATCACCACGAGTTACTGCACGCAATAATTTTCCATTTTCATAAGTAATACTTATAGAAGCACCATCGTATTTAAGTTCACAAGTGTATTGAACGGGTCTGTTTCCTAGTATTTTTTGAACTCGAATCTCCCAATCTAACAAATCTTCTTTTGAATAAGAATTATCCAAAGAGTACATACGATACTCATGCTGAATAGTTGTGAAATTTTTAGTTACAAACCCTCCCACGCGTTGAGTAGGAGAACTAAGATCATCATATTCTGGATGTTTTTTTTCTAGCTCTTGAAGTTCCTTTAATTTTATATCAAATTCATAGTCTGATATAGTGGGGTTATCTAAAACATAGTAATTGTAATTATGCTGATTTAATTCGTTTCTAAGGGCTTGAATTTTCGAAAAAACATCCATAAAAAAAGGCTATTAAAGTAATAAAATACTAAAATAGCCATTTAATTATAGTAAAGCAAAAAAATCACTCAATGATCCCATTTATTTGCATATAAAGTTGTCCATCACTTAGTATAGCTCCTTGTTCTATGAGTCCAAATAGCTCATTATTACGCTCTTGCTTATATTCTTTTTTTCCTCGTAAAAGTTCTACTTTTTCTGTAAATAAATGGTCCCCTAACCATTTTAACCCATCATTAGTCAAAAAGTCTACTTCTGTACTTAGAGCCTTGATAACAATAGTTTGCATGAAATACTCCTGACAATGGAACAAAAAAATATGTCTTTTTGAAAAATGCTCTATAAATTTTGCGCTTTTCAATACACCCTCCCATATTAGATCAGAAAAAACATCTAATTCTTGTTCGGCTACTTCGGGATTGTATATTTTTAACTGATCCCACTCGGCTTTATCTATTTGCTGAGTAGCCAAAAAATTGGCAAATTCCTGATGTAAGGAATCCAATTGTTCTTTGGTAAGTCTCTTATATTTCAAGTCAATAAATTTTAATTATTTATGGTAAAAATAAAAAAAAGTCCCAAAAAGGGACTTTTAAAAAATATCGTTTTTAAAATTAAGCTTGTTCCGCTACAATTTCAAATGGTAAGTCAACGATAACTTCGCGGTGTAAACGAATAGTAGCACTGTATTTACCAATTCTTTTAATTACCCCTGAAGTGATGAATTTTTTCTCGATAGCGTGGCCATTTTTCTCTAAAACTTGAGCTAAATCAGCACTTGTTACAGATCCGAATAATTTTTCGCCACCTGCTTTAGCAGTAATTTTAATTTCTAAAGCCTTAATAGCTTCTGCTTTCGCTTTCGCATCTGCTACAATTTTAGCTTCTTTATGTGCTTTTTGCTTTAAATTTTCAGCTAAAACCTTCTTTGCAGATGGAGTAGCTAATACTGCAAATCCTTGAGGGATCAAAAAGTTACGACCATAACCTGGTTTAACCGTTACGATATCATCTTTAAATCCTAAATTTTGAACGTCTTGTCTTAAGATAAGTTCCATGTTGTTGTCCTTTTAATTTTAGAAGTTAGGTTCCTTATGGAGGAAACCAACAACCTATTTGTTAGTTATTATTTTAATAAATCCGCTACGTATGGCATTAAAGCTAAGTGGCGAGCTCTTTTTACCGCTACAGATACTTTTCTTTGGTATTTTAAAGAAGTTCCTGTTAAACGACGAGGAAGGATTTTACCTTGCTCATTTACAAATTTTAATAAGAAATCAGCATCTTTGTAATCTACATACTTGATTCCTGATTTTTTGAAACGACAATATTTTTTTTGTTTGTTCGTATCAATGTTTAAAGGCGTTAAATATCTGATATCTCCGTCTTTTTTTCCTTTTGCAGATTGTTCAATTGTAGACATATCAATTAAGCTTTTTTAGTTTTTAACTTCTCTCTTCTTCTCTCAGCCCAAGCTACAGCGTGTTTATCTAAACTTACTGTTAGGAAACGCATGATACGCTCATCACGTCTGTACTCGATTTCTAAACCAGCTAAAACTTCGCTAGAAGCTTCAAATTGGATTAATTGGTAAAATCCAGATTTTTTGTTTTGGATTTCGTACGCTAATTTTTTCAATCCCCAATCCTCTTTAGCAACAATTTTAGCACCTTTTGAAGTTAAAAAATCTTCAAATTTGCTTACTGTTTCCTTTACCTGAGTTTCAGATAAAACGGGATTCAAGATGAAAACAGTTTCATAATGATTCATAGTAATAAAATTTATTTGTTATAAAATTGGGTGCAAAAGTAATAACTTTATTTTAAACAGCAAATATTTTTCCCTATTTTTCGACGAAACAACTGATTTTCACGAAAATAATTGGACAGTAAAAAAAAATAAACTATTTTTAACCGTCCAATCTATTTTAAACTGTTTCCCATGAAGTTGAATTGTATTGTGGTAGACGACAGCTCTATCCAAAGAATTTTAGTAACTAAACTAGTAGAAGCACACCCCTATTTGAACCTAGTAGGTGAATTTTCAAATGCTGTTGAAACTAAAGGTTGTTTAGCTGTAAACGAGGTAGACTTATTATTTTTAGACATAGAAATGCCTATTATTAATGGTTTTAATCTATTAGATGGTTTAAAAGAAAAACCTCAAATTATTTTCATCACTGCTAAAGCTGAATATGCACTAAAAGCTTTTGATTATGAGGCTACTGATTATTTACAAAAACCCCTTACTAAAGAGCGTTTTAACATTGCGGTCAAAAGAGCCATGGATTTACACATGCTCAGAAAAGATCATAACACCGAGGAAGAGGGCGAACACATTTATATCAAAAGTAATTTAAAAAAGCTAAAAGTATATACTTCTAAAATAAAGTGGATTGAAGCTTTTGGGGATTATGTAAAAATAGTTACAGAAGAAGATAGCCACCTTGTTCTATCTACCATGAAGTCTTTTGAAAAAGATCTTTCAAAAGAAAAATTTGTTCGTGTGCATAAATCTTTTATTATTAATATTGACAAAATAGAAAAATTTAATAGCAAATTTGCCGAAATTGGTGTTACAAAAATACCTTTGAGCCGCAACAAAAAAGAGGAGCTAATGCGTGTATTAGAAGCTTAGCTTACATCTACATTAACTCCTACTCTTATAGACCTATAAATAGGTACCGCTTCAAAACTATTCAGTATCTTCTGGATAGTTTTTTTTGTATTACCTAAATGCTTATCTTTTGGTATTTTTATTAAAATAGTTCGAATATATTCATTTCTAATTTTACTAATTGGTGGTTCTTCTGGACCTAGTACTGGCATTTGCAAACTTTGTTTTAACACCTGACACAACCACATAGAACCTTCTTTTAACTTTTCAAATTCTTTATGTTTTAAAGTTAACCTTATTAATTTATAAAAAGGAGGATATTTGTATATATGTCGTTCATACAACTGCTCTTTATACATACCTAAATAGTTATGATCTGTAACTTGCTGTATTGTATTGTGCATAGGGTTATAACTTTGTATAACTACTTTTCCTTTTTTCTCACTTCTTCCTGCCCTACCTGCTACTTGTGTCATCATTTGATAACTTCTTTCAAAGGCTCTAAAATCAGGAAAGTAGAGCATATTATCAGCGTTTAAGACACCAACCAGTGAAACGTTATCAAAATCTAATCCTTTTGCTAACATTTGGGTTCCTACTAGAATATCTATCTCTCTGTTTTTAAAACTATAGATCAAACGTTCAAATGAGTGTTTGCCTCGAGTTGTATCCTGATCCATTCGTTTGATATTTTTAGAGGGAAATAAACTGGCTAACTCCATTTCTATTTGCTCTGTTCCAAAACCTTTAGAGGTAAGATCAATGCTTGAACAAACATGACAATTCGTGGGTTTTGCTATGTTATAACCACAATAATGGCAACGCAATTGATTTTTAAATTTATGATATGTTAGACTTACATCACAATGTGGGCATTCTGGAATATGTCCACAGGTCATACATTCTAGAACGGGAGAATAACCTCTTCTATTCTGAAAAAGGATAATTTGCTCTTCATTATACAAAGCTTCTTGCATTTTATCAATCAATATTTGACTAAAATGTCCAGTCATTCTTTTTCTAAAATAACTATCTTTTAGATCAACTAAAATAATTTCAGGTAAAACAGCATTTCCAAATCGTTCAAAAAGCTCCACCAAACCATACTTTCCTTTTTGACTATTATAATAACTTTCTAAACTAGGGGTAGCTGATCCTAGAACTACTTTTGCTTTTAACTGATGAGCGAGTACTATAGAGGCATCTCGGGCATGATAACGTGGTGCTGGATCTACTTGTTTAAACGTTTGTTCATGTTCTTCATCTACAATAATCAATCCTAATTGTTGAAAAGGTAAAAATAACGCTGATCTAGCCCCTATTATTACCTGTGCTTTTTCAGAATCTATTAATATATGATTCCAAACTTCTACTCTTTCATTATTTGAGTACCTAGAATGGTAAACAGCTATTTTATTTCCAAAATGCTTTGTTAATCTTTGAACTAATTGAGTCGTTAAAGCTATTTCTGGCAGCAGATACAGAACTTGTTTTTCTTGTTTTAAATAGTGTTCTATAATTTTAATATAGACTTCTGTTTTTCCAGATGCAGTTACCCCATGCAATAAACAAACATCTTTAGTTTCTAAAGCTTCTAATATTTCCTGATATGCTTTTTGCTGCGCATGACTTAAGATTATTTGGCATTCTTCTACTTCATCAAAAGACACGCGGTCTTGTTGTAACAAATATTCTTCAAAAATCTGTTTATCAACTAAAGTTTTTAGAGTACTCGCTGCTATTCCTGAAAACAATAATAAATCCTTAGTCGCAATTGGTTTTTTTTGAGTAGCTATGAGTTGAAAATAACTTAATACTAGTTGTTTTTGTTTTTGTGCATTTTTAAGAATTTGCAATAATTCTTCTAGTTGATTAGGTTTATCAAATCGTTCTACCAAACGAATATACTTAACTAATTTAGGTTTATATTCTTCAATCATTTCTTCTTGAAGAATTAAAATATCTTTATCTAATAACGATTGAATCACTGGAAACACTTTCTTTTTATTAAGAATAGCTGTTACTTCTGATAGTTTTAAGGCAGTTTGATTAGAAAGTGCTTCTACTATTAAAAATTCGTCATCTGATAAATCAGACGTATTTAAAACTTCTTTTTTTGTTGAAATTATGGTTTCACTTTCTAATATAAGTGAGGATGGTAATGCTGTTTTATATACTTCACCCAAAGAACACATATAATAACTAGCTATCCATTTCCAAAACTCTATTTGAATAGTTGTTACGATAGGCAATTCATCTATAATTTGATGAATTTCTTTAGCTTCATATAAAGTAGGAGCTAGATGATGCTTACTAATGGTGAGTCCCGTGTAGAATTTTGTTTTACCAAAGGGCACTGCAACACGCATCCCTATTTGTATAAAAGAAAATTCCGCTTCCGAAACTTCATAGGTAAAAGTTTGTGGAAGCGAAATAGGGATAACAACTTCTATAAAATAGCGCATGAATTAGCTTCTTACCCAAGTTTGTGAACGTCCGATAAGAGAAATTCCCATATAACCTCTTACGGTTAAACGATCTTTCCCATTTAATTTTATAAAACATTTGTACACATTTCCTGTTTCAGGATCCGTAATACTTCCTCCATTATACTCCTCCCCGTCTTTTCCAAGTCCTTTAATAACTAATAAACCTAAAACAGGTTTGTTTTTATCAGACCCCTCGCATTTTTCGCATTTTCTATCGCGTTTTGCTGGATCTAAAATTTCAATTACCTTACCAAATACTTTACCATTTGATTCAAAAATTTCAACTACTGATTTTGCTTTCCCTGTTTTATCATCAATAGTTTTCCATTTTCCAAAAACAGATTGAGCGTTCATTTGTAAACAACCAAAAAATAAGGTTAAAAGTGCAATTTTTTTCATTTTATTTAATTTTTTTAAGTTTTCGTATCGAGGCATCTAATTCAAAACCGAGTAATAATACCATACAATTGATCCAAAGATAAAAAAGGAATACTAAAAGTGTACCTATTGAACCATAAAGTTCATTATATTTTGAAAATTTAACAACCCAAATACCAAAAAAGTAGGAAGATACTACTATTAATCCTGTAGTAAAAACGGTACCAATTGTAATAAGTCGCTTTTTTTTAGACTGTTTAATACCATATTTAAACAAAACAGCCGTTGCTAACAAAATCATAATAATTACGAAAGAATACCTTCCCAATTCTATTAATGATATTTTGTCAGATACTCTGGAACTTAAAACATCTTGTATAATAGTCTTTTGGATGATTATTTCTAAAAAAATAATCGCTGATATTGTTATTATTAAAATAGTGGTAAGTATTAGCGAAATAATCAGAGCAACAAAATATTGCCTAAAATAAGGTCTCTTTACGGTAACGTGTAAAGAAGTTTCAAAACCACTCATAACAGCATTTACTCCATTAGTCATTAATAAAACAGATAAAAACACCCCCCATGATAATAATCCTGTTTGACTATTATTAAGAATGTCTTTTATAATATTTTCAATGGCATCAAACGTTGTAGGTGGTACATTATCTCTTACAAATAGTAAAAAATCACTTTGAAAACCTTTAATAGGGATGTATGGGATTAAATTTAAAATGAATAAGGCAAAAGGAAACAATGCCATAAAAAAACTAAAAGCAATAGCAGCTGCTCTATAACTAATTCCTCCTTGAAGAATTCCTACCAAATAAAACTCTATTAATTCATAAAATGATAATCCGTTTAGCCAAGGTAGTTTGATATTATCTAAAAGAATCACCAATTGTTTTAGCAGTGGTATTTTTAAAAGTATTTCTTTTGTATTTTCCATTTTTTTAGTTACAGAATAAATTATCTGTTTTTAGAAGATGTATTTTATTTTGGATTATCAAGCAATAATTAGATAGCTTTTAAGGACAAGTCCATATTATATACAGAGTGTGTTAAAGCACCTGAAGAAATATAATTTACCCCACATTGAGCATATTCTCGTATGGTTTTTTCATTAATATTACCTGAAGATTCTGTTAAACATTTGTTTCCAATCATTTGAACAGCAGTACGAGTGTCTTCAAAATTAAAATTATCAATTAAGATGCGGTACACTCCTTCTGTTTGTAAAATTTCTTCGATTTCGGTCAGATTGCGAGCCTCTACAATAATCTTTAAATCTAAATTATGATCTGATAAGTATTTTTTGGTTTTAGTTATTGCTGAAGTAATACCTCCCGCAAAATCAATATGGTTATCTTTTAGCATAATCATATCATAAAGAGCAAAACGATGGTTTTCACCACCTCCTATTTTTACGGCCCATTTTTCACAAGCTCTAAAACCTGGAGTAGTTTTTCTGGTGTCTAAAACTTTTGTTTGAGTACCTTCTAATAATTGTACATAATGATTTGTTTTTGTAGCTATTGCACTCATACGCTGCATAGAGTTAAGTACTAATCGTTCTGCTTTTAAGATAGATTGAGAACTCCCTGAAACATACAAAACAACATCCCCGAATTGAACTGGGGTTCCGTCTTGAATTAAAACTTCTACCTCTAAATCTGGATCTACATAATTAAAAATCATTTGAGCAAACTCTACTCCTGCAATGATTCCTTGGTCTTTAACCAAAAGTTTTGCCTTACCTACTTCTGTTGCAGGAATACAAGCTAAGGAACTATAATCTCCTGGACCTATATCCTCTCTTACTCCTTTAGCTATTATATCTATAAGTTCCTCTTGAAACTGTTTTTCTGAAATCATATTAATCTGCATTAAAAGGGTTAAAAATAATGCATTTTTGGGAAAAAATAAATTAAAAATTAATTTTCCCTTTCTAAACCTAAACAACACATCTATTCAAACCTTTTATTATCAAATAGTTAATTTAAGTTTTATTTTTTTACTTTTCCTCAAAATATTTCATCTAAAGTTCTTATATAATATTCGACAAAATTTTTACAAATTGATATTGTTCTTCAAAATCATTAAAAGGTATTGATCGTTATGAAATTCTTTTTATTTATAAAAAATTCTGTTTATAGATTTTTACAATGTTTAAAGTATATTCGCTTCATGAAAAAATATCTTTTAAAAATTCTTCTATTTTTTGTAATATTAAATTCTCACTCACAATATATAAATGTGAATGATCAGTATACTGCTAATGATTTAGTGACTATTTTTTTAGGGGGTGTAACCTGTGGCAATGTATCCAATGTTTCCATACATGGTGGCGAAAATTATGGAAATCCGAGTATTGGTTATTTTGATAATAATAACAGTTCTTTTCCTTTAAAAAATGGCATTATTTTAAGTACAGGCAAAGTTCTAAATACTGTAGGACCTAATACAGGTAACCTATCCGATGGATCCATACCTTGGCAAGGAGATGATGATTTAATGCAAGCACTGGATATAAGTAACACATACAATGCTTCTGTATTAGAGTTTGACTATATTCCTTTTACCAACAAAATTTCTTTTGATTATATTTTTGCTTCAGAACAATATCTTGCAAACCCATCTCCTAATCAATGTGGTTATACGGATGGATTTGCCTTTTTAATAAAACCTAATAATAGTAATCAAAGTTATCAAAATATTGCTTTAGTACCTGGGACAAATACCCCTGTAACTGTGCAAAATATTAGAGGTTCTGGAACAATTTGCCCTAAAAGTAATGAAGAATATTTCGACAGGTTTAATGGATTTGATTCTCCTATTGCGTTTAATGGTCAAACTAAAGTTTTAAAAGCTCAATCTAACGTAATAGCCGGCAATTCTTATCATATAAAACTAGTGATTGCTGATCAAGGCAACGAAAAATATGATTCGGCTATTTTTTTGGGAGGTGGCACTTTTCAAAGCGAAACTTTTTTAGGAAACAATCATACTATAACCTCTCAAAATCCTTATTGCGCAGGAGAAATAGTAGAATTAAACGCATTGCAATATGGAACTAACAATACTTATACTTGGTATAAAAATAATGTAAATACTGGAATCCATACTCCTAAATACCTAATTACAGATAATACAAATACCAATGAAGTTGAATATCGAGTTGAAGTACTTATTAATGGAACTTGTGTTTCTAAAGGAAATGTTACTGTGCAATTTATAAATATTCCTCCTTTAACGCCTCAAAATTTAATAGAATGCGATTTTGATAAAGATGGTAAAGGACATTATGATTTAACAAAATTACATCAAGCATTAACTCTTAACAACCCTAATTATAAAGTTGTTTTTTCTGAAAATTCAAATGGAATACCTATCAATGATCCAACACGTTATCTGTCTTCTCCTAAAACTATTTTTGCTAAAGTAAGTAATAGCTATTGTTCAAATGAAACAACTGTAAATCTTCAACTTTCCAGCATTAGCCCTATTAATAAAAGTTATACTAAATGTGATCATGACGAAAAAATAGATGGCTTTACTAATTTTATTTTAGATCAAGAGCTAATTCATAACATTATTTTACCCCCTACGAACTATACAGAAATAAGTTTTTACAAAAGCGCAAGTGATGCTGAAAAAAAACTTTTACCTCTAACGAATACTTTTAACAATACAATAAAAGACGAACAAAAAATTTATGCTCGAATAGATCAAAACAATTCGTGTCACAACATTATTGAAATAACTTTAAAAGTAAATTATATCAATCCCGATATTGTAAAAGATAGTCATCTTATAATTTGTAAGGGAAAAACACTAACAATTGAAGCCCCTAAAAATTTCACACATTACCTTTGGAATACGCTAGAAAATACCAATAACATTATAATACATCAAAAAGGAGTATATACCGTTGAAATTACTGATTCACAAGGATGCAAAGCCTTAAAAAAATACTTTGTTCAAGAGTCAGCACCTGCTACTAATATAAATACAGTAATTACTGAATTTTCTAACACCAATTCATTAGAAATTTTTTATACCTCTAATGGTGGCGATTATGAGTTTTCTATAGACGGAGTTGTATATCAAAACTCTAATTTATTTACTAATCTTGAGCAAGGAGAATATCATATTTCGGTTAGAGATAAAAATGGATGTGAGCCAACGCCTTATCAAACAGTTTATTTGTTAGATTATCCTCGAACTTTTACGCCTAATAATGACGGATACAACGATACATGGTACATCAAAGATTCTAATTTTAAAAGGAGTATTGAACAAATAGAAATTTTTGATCGTTATGGCAAACTCCTAAAACAATTAAATCCAAACCAATCATGGGATGGAACATTTTTAGGAAATAATTTACCAGCTGATGATTATTGGTTTGCTATTAAACTCTACAATAATAAAACGATTAAAAATTATTTTAGCCTTAAGCGATAAATAATTAGCTTTGTGAGTTTTTTATTCAACCCCCAATGAAGGCAAAATTTTTAATATTATTTCAATTAATTACGTTTACAGTAGTCGCTCAATTTAGCAAAACGCATTATTTACCGCCTGTTTCTTCTGGTGAGATAATTGCTGGTGAACAATATATGTATATTTCAACACCGAGTACCTCTCCTGTTAGTTTTAATATTACAGCGTTAGGAGGTAACGTTATAAATGGAACTGTTACAAGAAATTCACCTTATATCTATAGAATAGGTTATGGTAATAATACCCAAGCTCATGTAAGTTCTTCTTTTGCGCATACCATTCTTAAGAATAAAGGTTATATAATTGAAGCACAAGACTTAGTGGCTGTTTCTATAAGAATACGATCAGAAAACAGCTACCATGCTAGTTCTATCGTTTCAAAAGGGATTGCCGCATTGGGTAAGGAATTTAGATTAGGTGCATTTTTAAACGATCATGTACCTACTTATGATAACTCTCATTATACATTTGCTTCTATTCTTGCTACTGAAAATAATACTCGAATTAAATTTAGCAACATAAAACCTAATACAAGATTAATTAATAATAACGAAGGAAACACTCCCAGTGACATAATTTTAAATAATGGTGAAAGTTTTGTTATTGCTCTAAAAGGATCTAATTCCCAACCTCGTAATGCTCTTATAGGCGCATTAATATCAGCCGATAAACCCATTGCCGTTAATAGTGGCTCATTTGCCGGTTCTAACGGAGATTCTCAAAACTTAGATATGGGCTTTGATCAAATTGTATCAGCTGAAACAATTAATAAAATTGCTCCTGAAGTTATTAATGGTTCAACAGCCAATCCTACAGAATACATATTTATAAAAAGTGACGGATGGGATCTTGCCGAAAGGATATTATTAATTGCACATAAAGATGATACCCAAATTTATTTAAATGGTAGCAACACTGCTGATTATATTTTAAATTCAGGAGAATACGTAACAATAGACGGTTCTCAATTTTCATTAAATAATAATCTATATGTAAAATCCACCAAAAACCTTTTTGCTTATCAATCTGTAGGCTCTCTAAAAGAATACAACGATAATAGTAGTAAAGACTTTGCAAATCAAGAAATGTTTTTTGTCCCTCCATTAAGCTGTCAAACTCCTAATAATATAAATAATATTCCATTTATTGATACCCTTGGCAATTATCAGTTTAATGGTCGGATTACAATAGTAACCAAAGCAGGTGCAATTCTAACCTTTAATATAAATGGTATTGATTATGATCTAAAAAATCTCCCTAGTAAGGAAATATCAGGTCCTAATCCTGTTAATAGTAATACAAATTATGTTACTTACACAATAAAAAACTTAACAGGCAATCTAGGTGTTTTTTCAACAGACGAGTTATATATAGCTGCTTATGGTAATAATGGAGCCGCTACATTTGGAGGATATTATTCTGGTTTTACCTTCAAACCCGAAATTGCTTTAGAAAAAATATCCTTAGACGCTGATAATTGTATTCCAAATATTAAACTAACAATAAGCACAGCCTCTTCTTTTGATACGTTCCAATGGTATGATCAAGACGGACCTATTTTAGGGGCTAACACAAATACTTATATACCAACTAAACCTGGATATTATAAAGTAAAAGCAAGTATCTCTACTTGTGGTATTTTTTCTCCATTAGAATCTGATAATATTCCTGTTAGTAATTGTCCTGATAACAATAATGGTTTAATTAACGACAACATTGATATTGATTTAGATAATGATGGTATTTTAAATTGTACAGAATCTTACGGAAATCAAGCTATCAACACAAGCCTTAACACTGGTGTTATTCCTTTTAGTTCAACAAATTACATTACTCAAACCATTATTGATGGCAATAAAACCACTACACCATTAATAGGTAATGCAAATGGCACTATCATAACTGAAGTTCAAAAAGGCAAACAAAATAGTGTAACATATCAAGTACAATTTGACCAACCCACGAGCATTGAATTAAAATACCCTAACAATATTCAAGTGAGCGAATCTCTAAATGGGGATACGGAATATATAATCAATAGTGATATTAATAGAACTTTAACTATTTTGAATCCAGATAATCAAATTTTAATTGACACCAACTTTGATGGAATTTTTGAAAATGGCGTAAAACAATTTTCTTCTTTTGAAATTCGTTTTAGACGCAATAGTACTACTCCTTTACAATCAGGTTCAGGGACTTTTAAAATAGCAGGAAAAAATATTAATATATTAAAAATCAAGCATAAAAATTTATCTGATTTAGTTTCAGCCAAATCCAGTTTAAATTTAGAAGCCTCCTGTGTCCCCAAAGATTCTGATGGTGACACAATTCCTGATAAAGAAGATATAGATAGTGATAATGATGGTATAAATGATCGTATAGAAGCGCAAAATAATACCCCAATAGCTATATCTAATACGGATACTAACCATAATGGATTAGACAATGCTTTTGAACCTGGATTAATACCAGTTGATAACGATAAAGAGGGTATTCCTGATTATCTTGATTTAGATTCGGATAACGATGGAATCTTAGATTCCGAAGAAAAAGAAATAGATTTTGATAACGATGGGATCAGTAACTATCGTGACTTAGACGCTGATAATGATTTATGTTTTGATGTAAAAGAGGCTGGATTTATTGATGCTAATACAGATGGCATATTAGGTAATATCACTCCTCCACAAGTAGATAACAAAGGAAAAGTTATAGGCTTTATAGGATATACAAAACCCAATACGATTTACTTACAATCTGCTCCTATAAGTATAACAGATCAGCCAAAACCAGGTAAAGGATGTCTTTTAGAAAAAACTAAGATTTCTTTAACATCAAACGCTGATACTTTTCAATGGCAAATTTCTACCGATAATGGTGCTAATTGGAATAATTTATCAAACACGGGTAATTATTCTGGTGTCAATACTCCTGAACTAGAAATAAAAAATTTATCTAACGCAATGACAAATCATTTGTTTAGAGTTCAATTAAATCGTTTAGGCAATGCGTGTGATTCTTTTTCTAATAATATAGGATTAATCATATATCCTCTTCCAATATTAAAAAGCAATCAAAGATTAATTCAATGTACTAACTCAACAAATGGTCTTGCTCTATTTAATTTAGATAAAGTTCAAAGTTTAATTTCTGATAACTATGCTAATGAAACTTTTAGTTACTTCCATACACAAGCAGGCGCAACTACAAACAATGTAAATGAGCAAATAAAAAATCACGAAACTTACATAAATCAAACACAATCAACAGAAGTCATTTGGGCTAGAGTACTCAATTCCAACAATTGTTTTAGTGTAATCCCTTTTGAAATTTATGTATCAACAGCACAAGCCGCTTTTATTATACCAGAAGGTATCATTACAGCTTGTGATGATTATGTAGATGCAAATCATGATGATTATGACGGAATAACAACATTTGATTTATCTAAAAATTACAATGGTATAATATCACAATTTAATAATCCTGATATAGAAGTGTATTTTTACAAAAATGAGAATGATTATTATCAACAATTTTCAAATGGTAAATCATTGGCTATTGATAAAAATAATTTTACGAACTTTAGAAATACAAATAAAGGAGCCGATAAAATATGGGTTCGAGTAGAAAATAAAATAACAAAAGCTTGTTTAGGAGTGCCTCTACAATTCGAATTAAAAGTAGAAGCTAAACCAAATATTGACACCAACATTTCAGGCTTATCAAACACCTATATATGTACTGACGACCCTGATTTTAATATTACTTTACAATCTGGACTTCCAATAGGAAGTAATCAAAACGATTTTAATTATGAATGGTCAAAAGATGGTGTTACAATTCCTTTTTATACAGAATCTATTTCTGTAAATCAAATAGGTACTTATAAAGTAAAAGTCATTAATAAAACACCATCTGCTTGTTTTAGAGAAAGAACTATCAATGTAACAGAATCTAATACAGCAATACTTAATGACAGCCCTATTATACAAGATTTGGTCGATAATAGTTCTATTACCATAAGTGTATCTGGTCATGGAGAATACGTTTTTGCATTAGATAACATAAATGCTCCGACTCAAAAAACAGGTTATTTTGACAATTTAATACCTGGCGTACACAAAATATATGTTATTGATTTAAATGGTTGCAAAACATTAGAAGTTTCTTTTTCTATTTTAGGTTTTCCTGCCTTTTTTACTCCAAATGGCGATGGATACAATGATTACTGGAATGTAATAGGAGCTGATTCCATATTTAATTCTGATGCCAAAATTCTAATCTTTGACCGTTTTGGAAAATTATTAAGGGAAATATCTCCTTCAGAATCTGGATGGGATGGAACCTATTTAGGCAAACCTCTTCCTGCTGATGATTATTGGTTTACAACTCAATTAAAAGATGGTAGAACTAGTAAAGGGCACTTTTCTATTAAAAGATAAACACTATTAAAATAGTCTTCTAACCCTCATAATATTTTATTTGTGAGGGTTTTATTTTATATCACAATATTTAGGTACACTTTTATAAATCGTATATCCTAAAATTCTATAATAAAAAATTTCCGTCTATTATTATTTTTTCTTCTTTTCTTCCTCACCACAAAATCCAATGTATAATCTGAGTTAAAACAAACTCACTATTAATTCCAATTTTATATATTAATAAAAAAATGACTTTACAATGGTAATCATTAAATCCAAAAAAATATAAATTCATCAAATACAATCAGTTATAAAATAATCAAAAAAACATACTCTAAAACTGTAACAATTCATAAAAACTACCAACTAATAGGCAGTATGAATACTGAATTAGAAAAATCATTTGTGAATCAACTAAAAAATAACCAAAATTTGGTTCACAAAATTTGTAGGCTTTATACCCAAAATGAAGAAGAACACAATGATTTATTTCAAGAAATTACAATTCAATTATGGAAAGCGTATCCCCAGTTTAGAGGCGATTCTAAATTTTCAACTTGGGCTTATCGAGTAGCTCTTAATACCGCTATTACTTTATATAGAAAATCTTCTAAATCAATTCATACTGTTGAGTTTGAAACTGGCAGACATTTTGTATTACAAGAGGAATATAATTATCAAGAAGAGGAAAATTTAAAATTGCTTTACAAAGCTGTATACCAACTTAGTGATATAGAGAAGGCTCTTGTATTCATGTATTTAGAAGATAAAGATTACACCGAAATTTCTGAAACGTTAGGTATAAGTGAGGTAAATGCAAGAGTAAAAATGAATCGTATCAAAACGAAATTAAAACAAATAATTAATCCGTAACGATAGAAGGAAAAAATGGAAGAATTGGATTTATTAAAGAAAAATTGGAATAATACTAATAATTTTCCAAAAATGACCGAAGAAAATATTTATGCTATGTTACATAAAAATTCATCATCAGCAGTCAAATGGATTTTTATTATCAGTGTTATTGAGTTTTTATTAGGTATTATATTAAGTTTTTCATTTTCTTTAAATAAAAACAGTAAAGAAGATATTTTTTTAGAAAAAATACATTTTCCTGAAGTTTATTTAAATATTATAACTGGCCTATCTTACATAATTATTTTGTATTTCATTTATAATTTTTATATATCATATAAAAAAATAGAAGTACTTAACTCGACTAAACAATTAATGAAAAACATCTTTATTGTTAGAAAAATCGTTACAAGGTATATCCTTTTTAACCTAAGTCTTTTTGCTGTAATACATTCCTATTTATTTGGCTATGGTGTATATATAGGAATCACAGATGAATTTAAAAATTCAGAAACTCAAATAAGTGAATTTACCATCTTATTACTTTCTATCCTTATATCTATTTTATTAACAGCACTAATGATTGGAGTCTTTTTATTAATCTATAATTTTTTATATGGTAGGCTGTTACGCAAACTAAAAAGAAATTACCATGAATTAGAAAAGATAAGCTAACCCTACGAAACGTTTTTAATAAGAATAAAGGAATCTACCCAAAATATTTAGTCGGTCGTCACACTTCAACACAACAGAAGAAAGAGACTCCTAATAATGAAGATTATGCAATTTATTTAACCTGCTCACTTCTTTTCATTTTTGCTTTGTTAACTGAATCAAATCAACCCAATAAAGTTAAACGATAAACGGTAAGATTTTATAAACCTTTCTGAAAACATCATCTTAAGATACGTATATTAAGTGTGTATTCTAAAAAGACTCAATCTTTTTATTTTTACAAAAGGAGAAGCCACATAGTACAGACCATGTGCCTTCTCCTTTTGCGGAAGTAACAAATTAGACGTTAAGTTAGTCCTTTTTAAAGCCTCTTTTTTA
This sequence comes from Flavobacterium columnare NBRC 100251 = ATCC 23463, assembly GCF_002530675.1. Taxonomy (GTDB): domain Bacteria; phylum Bacteroidota; class Bacteroidia; order Flavobacteriales; family Flavobacteriaceae; genus Flavobacterium; species Flavobacterium columnare. The sequence goes on along the minus strand of NZ_PCMX01000014.1, from coordinate 18,871 downwards.
TTTAAAGATAGCAACAAATTTCATACGAACTTATTAGCTACTAAATATTCCGCTATTTGTACTGCATTAGTAGCTGCACCTTTTCTTAAATTATCAGCTACAATCCATAAATTAAGTGTATTGGGCTGACTTTCATCACGACGAATTCTTCCTACAAAAACATCATTTTTACCTTCTGCATATAACGGCATGGGAAACGTAAAAGTATCAATATTATCTTGTACGGTTACCCCTGGCATTTCATGTAGGATGGCGCGAACCTCTGAAACTTCAAAATCTTTTTTAAACTCAACATTTACAGCCTCACTATGTCCTCCTACTACGGGAACTCTTACAGCAGTAGCTGTAACAGCCATTGTTTTGTCTTCTAGTATCTTTTGAGTTTCACGAACTAATTTCATTTCTTCTTTCGTATAACCATTTTCCTCGAAAACATCACATTGCGGGATTAGATTACGATGAATTGGATATTTGTAAGCCATTTCTTCTTTTATTCCAGCATATTCATTTTCTAATTGTCTTACCGCTTTAACCCCCGTCCCTGTAATAGACTGATAAGTAGAAACAATAACACGTTTTATATCATATTTTTTATGTAAAGGAGACAGTACCATTACCATTTGAATAGTCGAACAATTAGGATTAGCAATAATCTTGTCTTCCTTGGTAAGAACAGCCGCATTAATTTCAGGGACTACTAACTTTTTAGTAGGATCCATACGCCAAGCAGATGAATTATCAATAACCGTTGTTCCAACCGCTGCAAACTGAGGCGCCCATTCTTTAGAAGTTTCTCCACCAGCAGAAAAAATAGCTATTTCAGGCTTCATTTCAACCGCTGTTTGTATACCTACCACATTATACGATTTCCCTTTAAATTCTATTTCTTTTCCAATTGATTTTTCAGAAGCCACAGGAATTAATTCTGTGATTGGAAAATTACGTTCTGCTAAAACTTGTAGCATTACCTCTCCTACCATACCGGTAGCACCTACAACAGCTATTTTCATTATCTTGTGTATGTTTAATTTTTGCAGAACAAATGTACATAATATTTATTTTCAAACTATTTAGAACTCTTATTTTATAAGAAATTCTTAACATTAAAAAAAGATAAATAGCATATTCTTGCATTTACATTTTTTTAAATTTTGAAAATAAAAATACCTGATTTAATCTACTATAAAAAAATAGAAAAAAACGATTATAAGAATTGCTTGTTAAATATATTTCGAAGTATTTTTGTAATCAAGGCATTAAATAGAAACATAATGAAAATTATTATATCTCCTGCAAAATCTTTAGATTTTGAAAAAAAATTACCTACTGATCAATTTACGCAACCCTCTTTTTTAAATAAGTCAGAAGAAATAATTAAATTATTAAAACAATTAACACCAAATGACTTATCTAATCTAATGAAAATATCACCTGCACTAGGCGAATTAAATTGGCAAAGAAATCAAGAGTTTAAAATTCCCTTTACACCTAAAAATGCTCGTCCCGCAGTGTATGCTTTTAACGGAGATGTCTACCAAGGATTAGATGCCTATAGTATATCCGAACAAAAAATAGATCAATTACAAAATAAACTCCGTATACTTTCGGGGCAATACGGCTTATTAAAACCATTAGATCTCATTCAACCTTATCGTTTGGAAATGGGAACAAAGTTAGCTATAGGTAATAAAAAAAATCTGTATGAATATTGGAAAGAAACCTTAACAGATAGTTTAAATCAGGAATTAGAAAGCAACGATGTGTTTATTAACCTTGCTAGTCACGAGTATTTTTCTGTCATTAATTTTAAAAAATTAAAAGTTCCTGTTATTGCACCTGAATTCAAAGATTATAAAAATGGTCAATTAAAAATAATTTCTTTTTTTGCTAAAAGAGCTAGAGGACTTATGGTTCGTTATATTATTGACAACAACATTGAAACAGTAGAAGATTTAAAAAGTTTTAATTATGAAGGATACTCTCTTGATGCGTCACTCTCTACTGATACTAAATTAGTATTTACAAGATAGACTCTAATAAAATGAATCTTTACATATACAAAAGGCTATCTATTTTTTACTAGATAGCCTTTCTTTTTATACTTTTTTAATTATTAAATTTAGTTCTTTTCATACTGCTTTGATTTAAGTATTTGAGAAACGGTTTGATAATTACTAATCGTTTCTTTTACCAATTGATTATCTAGATTATTTTTAGCTATTTCATCATACATAATTTGAAATTCTTTTGGTAAAGTAGAAGGTTGCAAAACCAAATCAAATTGCTTCACTTTTTGCTTTGGTGAGATGATTGTAAGTATATTGTTTTTAATATACCCCAGATCTTGATATGTTGCTATAAATGCTCTTGGTTTATAATCTATTGAATAAACATCTTGTCCATAAAATTTACTCGTATAACGAAAACCTAACCTTCCAAATAAAGTAGGCATGATGTCTATTTGCGACATCAATATTGGGTTTATTGCTCCTTTTTTCATGGGTTCAAATATCATAGCAGGTATACGATATTTATCCATAGGCAATTCTGTTTTTCCTGCACTTGATGCACAATGATCGGCAATGATTACAAAAAGGGTATTGTTATACCAAGTTTGTTTTTTTGCCATATTAAAAAATTGACGCAAGGCATAATCAGTATATTTTACGCCTCCTTCACGTGATTTTGCGTCATTCGGAATGTCTATTTTATTAGCGGGATAAGTAAAAGGTCTGTGATTACTTACAGTCATCCAATGATTAAAGAACGGTTTCCCTGTTTTAGCTTCTGCATTCATTACTTGAATGGCTTTTTTAGCCATATCTTCATCACAAACTCCCCAAACATTGGAAAAAGTTATTTCATTAGGTTTAAACGTTTTTTTATCTACTATTTCATATCCATTTCCTCCAAAAAAATCTTCCATATTATCAAAATAAGCATCTCCCCCATAAAGATATTTTACCGTATATCCTTTTTGTTTAAAGATACTTCCTGTAGAAAACTTATTCTTGTTGTCTTTTCTCTTTACTATACTTTCACCTGGTGATGGAGGAAGACATAATGTAACTGCCTCTAAGCCTCTTATTGTTCTATTTCCAACCGCATATAAATTGGTAAACTGTGTACTTTGAGTAGCCAAACTATCTAAAAAAGGAGTTACGTTAAGCTGATTTCCATAACATTTCATAAAATCAGCACTCAAACTTTCAATAGTTATTAAAACCACATTCTTCTTAGTTTCTGGTAATGTAGAAACAATTAATCTTTCAGATGTTTTATTATCTAAATTACCTAATTGTTCTTTCAATAAAGTAAATGCTTCTTCTTCTGGAATAGTTTTATAAAATTTTTGATAATCCAATTCACTATTCATAAATGCTAGATAAAAGCGATAAAGTCCACTTGCTTGCAATTCATTTGCAAAAACATTTGAAGAAGTCTCTTGCTTAGCTAAAATAGATATTGAAAAGGTACTTATCAGAATTAAAAAAACATAAACAATAGTTGATTTTACTTTATCCTGAAAAGAAGGCAGGTTTTTTAAAAACACCTCTGAGGTTTTCACTATTTTATAAGTAAAAAATGCCGTAATTAATCCAACTCCTGTAAATAAAGGAATTATAGGATACGATTCCATTATATTCTTGATTACTTCGTTTGTATAAACTAAATAATCAACTGCAATAAAGTTATAACGTACTCCAAATTCATTCCAAAAGAAAAATTCGCTCACCGTATTTTGTACTATAATTAGTACGACTAAAAATACTGTTATTGAAAATAAAACCATCCGGATTTGTTTTCTATAGGTAGGAATAAAAAGCATTAATCCAAAAAACAAAGTCTTAAGAGCTACAAAACTTATACCTATTTCGGGTAAAACACCCCCATATTCATTTAAGATCGTATTACCAAAACTCACATATAATAGAAGAGTACAAAAGGAAACAAAAATAATATACCCCCAAGGCTTTTCATATTTACTATTGGATAAAAACAATAAATAGAACCATAATAAACCTGAAGCGATAATAAAAACAAAAAAATCAGAAATTAATCCTGTTAGAAAAATTTTCCCTATTTCTTTCCAAGTAAAACTAGTAGAAGTAATAGGATGAAATAAGAGTACCATTCTTAAAATAAAGTTGCTAAGTAAAAATAAATTTAACAACTGTTTGTAGGGCGATTTTTTTTCAAAAAAATTCATTGTATTTTAAATTTTGGCAAAATTAACTATTAAATTTGGCATACTATAAATTTTATATCATGAATTCTGCATATTTTCATTTATTAGTAAATCACTTTCCAATCATTGGATTATTTTTTGGTATAGCTATTTTAATTTATGGCATTTTCAAAAAAAATCCTTTGGTATTAAATATAGCTTATATCCTTTTTATCTTTTCTATGATAATGGGCAAAATATCAATGATTACAGGAGATAAAGCAGAACATTTTTTAGAAAAAACAACTGATTTTTCTCACAATTTAATTGAAGTTCATGAAGAAAAAGCAGAAATTTTTATGAAAATAGTATATCTTTCGGGCTTAACCTCTATTATGGGATTGATTGCTCATGCTAAAAAACACCCTAAAGCATATTTGGCTACTTTATTTGTATTAATTATTGGAAGTATAGGTATCCTTTTTTCGATACCAGTAGGCACTTCTGGTGGAAAAATTTGTCATACTGAATTTTATAAAAGTCAAAGAAACATAAATATCAATAAAGATTAAATTAATCTTTATTGATAAACTGTCAATAACATTTAATACAATTTTAATTTACAAATCAACAATAAATACAAAATGAACGAATATTTTTTAATACCGTTTCAACACAAAAGTCTTTTGCCTACTTACTTTTTATTCTTTCTTAATATTTTTAGTTTATACTCTTTTACATAAATTTACTGGAACAATCATTCAGAAAACTAAAACTATTGTATGTCTAAACAATCTAGTAAAATCGCTTTCAGGACTAATCTTGTTGTGGTTTTTAGCCCTTTTATAAAAATACGATATTCCCCCCAGATTACACATTAGAAATTTATTACAAATACAAACAACTTTGAATCTAGAAAAGTCTTGTTTTTTTGTTCTCAATGTAAAACTACAGCTGCTGTAAAAAATTTATGCCTTTTTAGCTTCTTTGCCTTTTTCCTCTTCATCACAAAGGCTAACGCATAATCTGGGTTAAGTTTGAAATTATTAGTATCGTTTTATACTAGAGCCCTACTAAAATTATCTATAAAATCAAAAGCATATATAAATATCCATATCATCACATATTCAAAAAGCATGAACTCTTTTTTAATTCGTTTTAATCTTACATCAAAAAAAGAAGATGCTAATTTTTTGCAAAAAATAAATGAACGTTCATTTATTTTTTATAATTTTACACTGTTAAATTGGGATTGGATTCAATGGAAAAGCAACAAATAAGAAAAGTATAATTAAACGGCCTATTCTAAAATTCTACTAAAATCAATTATATGACAAAATAGGATAGTCTTTTTAATGATGTTATACTTTAAAAGAAAAAAAGATCTTTTAAAATATTTTAAGTAAAATAAATATGACGGAACAAGAATTAATATTAGATATGCAATCTATTCTTCAAGAAAAAATGGAGAAAGATTATACCGAAGGAAAAACAAAAAGGGATGCACATCCTAGATGTTTAGCTCTATTAAAAGCTAATTTTAAGGTAATGGAAAATTTGCCTAATGATTTACAAATAGGTATTTTTCAACCTGGAAAAATTTACAAATCATTTGTTCGAATATCAAATGCAAGCGGAAAAGTACAATCAGATAAAGCAAAAGATTTCAGAGGTTTTGCTATTAAACTAATTGAGGTGGAAGGTAAACGTTTTGACTCAACAGAAAGGCATACGCAAGATTTTTTAATGATATCCCATCCTACTATGCCTCTTGGTACTATAAAACTTTTTAGAGATGCCGTATATTATGCCGTAAAATGGAATCCTTTTATTTTGGCAATGAAAATGATTTTTTCGGGTAACGGAAAGATCTTAAAAGAACTTAATAGTGCTAAAAAAAATCAAACCAGCCCTTTAGATTTAACATACTGGAGTACAACCCCCTATATGTATGGAAATGAACAAATAAAATTTAAGATCGTACCTACCTCTACCACAAAAAGCAAATTACCACAAGTACTTAGCGATAACTATCTAACCGAAAATATGGTAAATCATTTACAAAAAGACATTGCCAAATTTGATTTTTACATTCAGCCTTTTACTGACGAAAAAAATACACCAATAGAAAACGCAGGAATTGAGTGGAATAGTTCTTTTATAAAAGTTGCAGAAATAGAGATCCCTATTCAGAATTTTAATACAGAAGAACGTTTTGATTTTGCTGAACAATTATCTTTTTCTCCGTCTAATTCATTAGAGGACCACAAGCCAATTGGTGGAATAAACCGTGCGAGAATAGAAATTTATAATGTTTTATCTAAATTTCGTCATCAACGCAATAACAAACCAATAATAGAACCAACATTGAACAATTTTAATATTAAATAACCATTTTATCCAAACAATGAACCAATTTAAATCAATCAGTTTTATAATATTGCGTTATCTACTAGCAATATTTATGGTAAATGCTGGTATCCAGCATTTTATTAAAGCTAATTTTTACGTTCCTTTTGTACCTGACTTTCTACCCTTTAAAGATTTTATAATACTCGGATCAGGTGTTTTAGAATTAGGCTTAGGGCTATTATTATTCTTTAAAAATGATTTAGCAAAGTATGCTGGATTAGGAATATTTTTACTAATGTTAGTATTTCTACCTATACATATAAAGGATGTCTTTGTAGAAAATCCTTCTATAGGATCCCATAAACTAGCTATTATCCGTTTGCCTATACAATTTATATTTTTAGCCTGGTCATGGGCTATCTGGAAATATTTAAACAAACAAAAAGAAATTTCTGTAAACAATTAATTATATATATCATGAAACGAAAACATATTTATCTTTTATTAAGTATTTTAGGTATTTGTTATACTTGGTTTTTTAACATTCAATATTTTCAAACAGCAATAGATCCTTCTCTTTTAAATTTTTTTAGAGATGCTAAATGTAGCCTTCCCGCTCAATCATTAGAGGCCGATCTAAAAGTTGTTGTTATTACCTTTTTTATTTTCTATATTCCTGATGCCATCCGTTTGAAAATTAAATATTGGTGGACTTTAATCCCTCTTACTATTTTAATTGCTGTAGCGTTCACCTTTCCCTTTTATCTATTCTTAAGAGAGTTAAAACTTGAAAAAGAAAAAGATCAATTATAGAAAAATAGTTTTTTATAAATAAATTTAGTACAAACATTTGTTGCACAACTATAAAATTATGCCATCCCTTATTTTTTTACAGTTGTGCAACTATTATAAGAATTAGAATTTCATAACACTATTTATCATTCATAATTATTTATAAAAAGTAAGTAAAATGAAAAAAACAGCTATTATACTCGGAGCAACAGGACTTACAGGAAGCTATTTATTAGATTTGTTATTAATGAGTGAGGATTATGAGAAGGTTAAAATATTCACTCGAAAAACTACAGGTAAAAAACACCCAAAACTAGAGGAATTTATAGGCGATATACTTTACCTAGAAAAATTTTCTAACGATTTCAAAGCAGATGACGTTTTCTGTTGTATTGGTACCACAAAAGCTCAAACACCTAATAAGGACGAATACTACGCTATTGATTATGGTATTCCTGTTAGTACAGCTAAATTATGTGAACAAAATCAGATTTCTACTTTGAGCATAATTTCTGCTATTGGCTCAAATCCGAAATCTTCTGTTTTTTATAGCCGTACCAAAGGTGAAATGGAACAAAGCGTTTTAAAATATAACATTCCTAATATCCTTATCTATAGACCTTCTTTAATTTATGGAGAAAGAAAAGACAAACGTCTTGCAGAAAACATAGCCACTATACTGATCAACGGATTACAGTTTCTTTTTATAGGTAAAATGAAAAAATACCGCGCTATTACAGGTAAAGAATTAGCCAACGCTTTATTTTTAGGCGTAAAAAAAACAGGACATCAAATTATTGAAAGAGATCAGTTTTTATAATACTATTTAAAATTTGAATTATTTCAGTAAATTCAAATTTTATGGATGTTAAAAAATACGATTAATTAGTTCAAGTTGCTGTTAACTCATTTATTTAATTAAAGCCCAAAGACAAACAAAGTAAGCTTTGTAAGAAAACTTTCTAATGTTACAACGTATATTGTTCTTGGGAACATTTTTTAATCTAGTGTATCTATTCTTTTAGCATTTGAATTACGTTGAATTTTCAATAAAATACATTTTCTTTCTAAGGCAATATCCTCTAATCCATAATCTGTATATACACTATTATATTTTTCTTCTTTTGAGAATTTTGCAATTTGCAATTCTCGTATTATTACATACTGCAACTGGAAACGAATCTATGATATAATGCATTTCAAACAACTCATAAAGTAATACCATTTAAGCTTAAAATATACTGGGTTAAAAAGTAAAGTTCTCAATACGCTTTTTTTAAACAACTCGAACAGACGGTTGAGTTATATAATTGAAATCATCGTTAGTTCGAGCGCGAAGCGCATCGAGAAGCAACGCTAATTTTTGTTGCTTTTATAGATGTACTATTTTTAAAAAGAAAATTCAAAGTTTAAATGGTATAAGTTTCCAATTTTATGTAATTACCTATTAAATCTACTTTTGTCGAGCATTCCAGGAACAAAACCATACTGCTTCATAAATTTTATAGCAGAACAATGATTTCCATAAAAACTTGTCGACGAAACTATTGCTGTTAGAATAATCTCACTATCACTTACTCGTCTTCTTGTATCTTCTTTGTGATCAATTCCTTTTAAAATATCATCGATTAAACAAAAAATTGATATAATTTTGTCCTTGCAAAGCATTGGTTTGGTATTATAGTTCGTAAAACAAATTTACTGAACCTTTGCTTTGTTTTTTCTTTATCGCAACTAGCAACTTGAATTATTTAGATTAGATATTAGTGCAGTGATTTATAAAAAAAGAGTTAAAGAATTTCGTTTTGCTCTGACTACGTCTCCGATTCACTCAGCTCTTCAACTAAAAAACGTATGTTAAATTGTATAGTTTTAACTTGTACTGAAAAGGAGAGCCTCCCTTTTTTTACCACAATACTAAAATTCTTTTCTTTAAAAAATTTATTAGACTATATTTGTATTTTGCTAACGATTAGAAAATTATTATACTTTATATATTAATGAAAAAAATGCTCTTAATATTTCCTGACTATTATCATTTTGATAAAGTAGTATTAAAAGGATTTAAAAAATATTCTGATTTTGAAGTAATAAAAATAACTCCAAATAAAAATTATTATTACAGAAATTTTTTTGAAAAAATATTGAATTTTTTTTCAAAAACACTATTTGGAACAAATCTAAAAAAAAAATATTTTGTATACAAAAGGATTATAAAACAGATTAATCAGCATGAAAATTATGATTTTATTTTTGTAAATAGACCTGATATTTTAGATAAAAGACATATTTCCCTTTTACACAAAAAATCCAATAATGTAGTAGCTTTATACTGGGATAGTATTGATAAAATCCCAGGGTCAAAAAAAACAATTCCTCTATTCAAAAAACATGTGAGTTTTGATAAGGAAGATTGTTTAAAATACAATTTTAAATTTATTCCAAATTTTTATTTTGATATTGAAAAAAAAGAAAAAAATGAGAAGCCTCATGATATTGTATTTTTAGGAACTTATGATAAACGTATCGATGATTTTATTAATTTTTATAAAAAAGTAAAATCCTCTCAAATTGATATATATGCTAAGATATTTGATAAAAAAAAAGAAATCAATCCGAAACATCAAATAGAAGGTATAGAGTTCACTAATAAAATAATCCCTTTTATAAATTCTTCAAAGTTTTATAAGAATTGTCATGCAATTTTAGATCTAGCACATAAAAACCAAAGAGGATTGTCTTTTAGACCCTATGAAGCATTAGGATTAAAAATTAAGCTTATTACAAATAACACCGATATTGTTAATTATGACTTTTATCATCCTAATAATATCTTTGTCTTTGAAGAAATTAATACTGATGAATTAATCAAATTCTTAAAGTTACCATATCACGAACTATCCACAGAAATATATTTAAAATATAGCCAAAAAAAATGGATTGATAATATTCTAAATTATTAAAATCATTAAAACAATAAAAATGGAAAATCCAAGAATTTTATTCTTATGCACTGATGATAAAAAACCAGTTGGAGGAATAAAACAAATCTATAAAATGGTCGAATTATTAAATCGAAACAATTTTAATTCATATGTTTTGCATAGAAAGAAAGGATATAAAGTCACTTGGTTTGAAAATAACGCAAAAATACTTTACAATAAAGAAATATTCTCTCTACTAAAATATAGTTCCGAAAAAGAAAAAATTAAAATCAAATCAAAACTATATTTTGACAGACTTTTAGATAAATTAAAGAAAAATTATACCATAACCAATAAAGATATTCTGGTCTTTCCTGAAATATATGGTAATTGGATTAATCATGTTTTTCCCGAAAATTTTAAAGTGATTTTTAATCAAAATTGCTTTTATACATTTCACAATACTGAAATAGGAAATGATTCACATTATTTAAATAAAAAAAATTTAGCTACTATTACAGTTTCAAATGACTCCAAACAATATCTAGAAACAACTTTTAAAGATATATTAATTGAAAGAATTAGGCTAAGCATAAATGAAAACTATTTTAACTTTAAAAAAGAAAAAAAGAAAAAAATTTGTTTTATGCCTAGAAAATTAAACGAAGATATTGTACAGATTATAAATATTTTAAATTTAAGAGGCAAATTAAAAAATTGGGAATTTATTCCAATTGACAACAAATCAGAAGAAGAAGTCAGTAAAATCATGAAAGATAGCTTTATTTTTCTTAGTTTAAATTATACAGAAGGTTTTGGTCTGCCTCCTGTTGAAGCTATGGCATGTGGTTGTATCGTAATTGGATACACAGGACAAGCAGGTAAAGAATACTTAAAACCTGATTTTAGTTTTCCAATAGAAGAAAGAAACATAATTGATTTTGTCAGTACAATTGAAAAAGTTGCTCTAGATATAGAAAAAAATGAATATTTTTATTTAAATATGAGCAAAAAAGCATCAAAATTTGTTTTAGAAAACTATAACTATTCAAATGAACTAAATGATACTTTAACTACTTGGAACAAAATTATCGACTTATATAAAAGTAAAATTTAAAAAATTGGAAAACATCAACACCGAAATACACAACGCCTTTGAAGTTATTAAAGATGGAGGCATCATCCTATACCCTACCGATACCGTTTGGGGAATAGGCTGCGATGCTACCAATCCAGATGCTATTAAAAAAATTTATGCTCTAAAACAACGTGAAGAAAGTAAAAGCATGATTGTTTTAGTTAATGGCGAGCGTATGATTTATAATATTTTCAACAACTTACCCGAAGTGGCGTGGCAAATTTTAGATGTTTCTGAAAAACCTACTACTTTGGTATTAGACAATCCAAGGAATGTAGCCCCCAACATCATTGCTGAGGACAAAACATTAGGTATACGCATCGTTACCGAACCTTTTTGTTTTAAACTGATGGAACGCATGAAAAAACCATTAGTTTCTACCTCTGCCAATATTTCAGGACAACCTACTCCTATTTCCTTTAAAGAAATTAGCCCCGAAATTATTAAAGGTGTAGACTATGTAGTAAATTTGCATCACGAAAAAATTTGCAAGAACCCTTCTACTATCATAAAAATAACAAATGATAGCCAGGTAAAAATTATTCGCAAGTAATTTTATTCCAAATCTACAGTTTAAAGAATTACAAATAACTTTAAACTACATACCTTAAATTAGTGTTAATGAATTATAAAGAACATTTAGATCACAAAATTTTTGAAATTGTATCACAAGCTGCTCAATTACTGAACTTAGAATGTTATGTAATTGGCGGTTTTGTACGCGATATCCTCTTAGAACGCAATCATAAAAAAGATATTGATATAGTAGCTGTTGGAAGTGGAATAGAACTTGCACTAAAAGTATCAGAACTCATCCCTCATAACCCTAAAGTTCAAGTATTTAAAAATTACGGTACCGCTATGCTTCGATATGAAGACATGGATATTGAATTTGTTGGTGCTAGAAAAGAAAGTTATAATTTTGACAGCCGAAAACCTGTTGTAGAAAATGGAAGCTTAAAAGATGATCAAGAACGAAGAGATTTTACAATCAACGCTTTAGCTTTTTCACTAAATACTTCTAATTTTGGAGATTTAATAGATCCTTTTAATGGCGTAATAGACTTAGAAAAAAAAATCATCCGTACACCACTTGATCCAGACATAACGTATAGTGACGATCCTTTACGCATGATGCGAGCCATTCGTTTCGCTTCACAGTTAAATTTTCAAATTGAATCCGAATCACTTGATGCAATAAAAAGAAACAAAGATCGAATTCATATCATTTCTGGAGAAAGAATTGTAGATGAATTAAACAAAATTCTACTCTCTACAAAACCATCAATCGGATTTTTGTTATTATACCAAACAGGTTTATTAGATATTATTTTACCCGAATTAACTGCCTTAAACAATGTAGAAGAAGTTGAAGGACATACTCATAAAAATAATTTTTATCATTCATTAGAAGTAGTAGACAATATTTGCCCTAATACTAATGATTTGTGGTTAAGATGGTCTGCTCTACTACACGATATAGGAAAAGCTCCTACTAAAAAATTCCATAAAAGACAAGGTTGGACCTTTCATGGGCATGAATTTTTAGGAGGAAAAATGGTGAAAAATATTTTTATCCGATTGCACATGCCTTTGAATCATAAAATGAAATTTGTTCAAAAAATGGTTCAAATGAGTTCCCGTCCAATCATATTAGCACAAGATATAGTCACTGATAGCGCAGTTCGAAGACTCGTTTTTGATGCAGCCGAAGATGTTGAAAGTTTAATGATCTTATGCGAAGCCGATATTACTACTAAAAATTCAAAAAAATTTCAAAAATATCACAACAATTTCAAAATTGTCCGTAAAAAAATCATTGAAGTAGAAGAACGTGACCGTGTTAGAATTTTTCAACCTCCCATCACAGGAGAAGAAATCATGCAAATTTTTGACCTAAAACCTTCTAAGGAAATTGGTATTTTAAAAGAGGCCGTAAAAGAAGCTATTTTAGAAGGAGAAATCCCTAATGAATATGAACCCGCTTTAACTTTTATTTTAGAAAAAGCTGAAAAAATGGGACTAAAAAGAGTTAAATAATATTATGCAAGATCATACATGATTTAAATCATGCGGTTTAATATTTTTTTTTAATGATTTTGTATTAAAAAAATAAAAATGAAATTTATAAAAATAGCAAAAACAGCACTTATTTTAGTATATCTAGTCGTAATAGCTGGTGCATTAGTTAGAATGACTGGATCGGGTATGGGATGTCCAGATTGGCCAAAATGTTTTGGTTATTATATCCCTCCAACTAATATACAGGAATTAACTTGGACAGAAAATAGATTGTTCAAAAAAGGACAAGTTATCATTAAAAACGAGCAACTATTAGTAGCCAAAGAAGATTGTATAACTGGCAAACAATTTGACACTACACAATGGAATAAATATACTAAACACGATTATGCAGAGTTCAACCCCACTCATACTTGGGTTGAATATATAAACAGACTCTTTGGTGCCTTATCTGGTTTTGCTTGTTTAGCTATGTCATTTTATTCTTTTAGTTTTTGGAAAAAAAACAAGTTGATACCCATTTTATCATGGCTTGTAGTCTTTATGATGGGATTTCAAGCGTGGCTTGGAGCGACTGTGGTTTATTCTGTATTAAACCCTGTAAAAATAACCCTTCACATGATAATGGCTTTAGTTATTATAGCCTTTATTATTTATATCATCTTTTTAGCAGATCTAAAATCTAGCTCAAAAATACCAGATAATACCTTTCGAAATTTACTATGGGTAACTATTACTATGACATTAATACAAGTTGTTTTAGGAACACAAGTTCGACAATTTATAGATGAACAAGTAAAATCAGGAATAGAAAATCCAACGTTATGGTTATCCAAGCCGCAAATAACATTCTATATCCACAGAAGTTTTTCTATTTTAGTATTAGCAACCAACCTATTTTTATATTTTCGAAATAAAAAACTAAATCTTGGTTTTAAGGAAATGAATTGGGTCTTATTACTATTAGTTCTTGAAATTCTTTCGGGTATTTTTATATACTACCTGAATTTCCCATTTGGTTCACAAACTGTACATCTTGTATTAGCATCTATCCTTTTTGGAATTCAATTTTATATGCTACTCCAATTTAAACAAAAAAACAATATCTCTTTTTAAATTCATACATAAGGGCTAAAATAAAAATTAGTCCTTTTTTATTTTTCCTACCTCCCCTGTAGAATAAAAGTATAAACATACAAAATCTAAACTCAATAAAAACTAGAGAAATACTCTTCCTATCCAAAATATTGATGCTCTCTCAAAAAATCAAACATAAAAACAACTTATTCTAAAAATTATTTTGAATACGCCCCTTAACTTATTATTTTTACCAAACTAAACATATATATCATGTCACACACTATATTATCGCTCCAAAATGTAACCATTTATCAAGAAGGAAATAAAATTTTATCCGATATCAATCTAAGTATTACTCCAGGCGAATTTATTTATATTATAGGTAAAACAGGTTCAGGAAAAAGTAGTTTAATGAAAACACTTTATGCCGATCTACCCCTTACACAAGGTGAAGGTACTATAGTAGATTATGATCTACATGGACTCATTGACAATGATATTCCCTTTTTAAGAAGAAAAATAGGTATTGTTTTTCAAGATTTTAAATTACTCCCCGACAGAAGTATAAATGCTAATTTACATTTTGTTTTAAAAGCTACTGGTTGGACAAATGAATTAGATATGCGAGCAAAAATTGATGAAGTGCTAGAAAAAGTAGGACTTAGAAATTTAGCAAACAAAATGCCCCATCAATTATCTGGTGGAGAACAACAACGCGTAGCTATTGCTCGTGCTCTATTAAATGACCCTGATTTAATCTTAGCAGATGAACCAACTGGTAATTTAGATCCACAGACAAGTATGGAAGTTATGGAAGTTCTTCGAAAAATCAATCAAAATGGAAAAACAATTTTAATGGCTACACATGATTATGCCCTGTTAATGAAATACCCTTCTAAAACATTAAAATGTGAAGAAGGCGCTATTTTTGAAGTGGTACAAAAAACAACCTAAAAATGCTCAAAAAGCCTTCCTTTTGGTTATGTCTCTTCGTATCTTGTCTATTAAATGCACAAGAAGAAAAGAACTTTAGCATTCGGTATCAAAATTATTTAAAAGGCGATATTTATTTTATCGCCAACAGTATTATAGGCAAAAAATCAGGAAAAAATGCAAACGAACCTTACGATAAAATAAGTTCCAATGCAAAACTGAATGATCAGCTCAATATGGCCTATATAGATATAGATCAAGAGCTCGAAACATTTTCATCTAGTTCAGCAGTATTAGAACCTATCCACCCTAATGACAAAGTTCTTTTTGCTGGATTATACTGGTGTGCCACACTACCTGACAGAAACAATTCTATACAACCTATCAATAAAATATCTATTAAAACACCACAATCTGAAAACTATTTTACAATAGAAGGAAGTATTCTATACGATGCAAAAGAGCATAATAAACACACTACTAATGCACCGTACGTATGCTTTTCAGATATAACAGATCAAATCAAATCAAAGCCTTGGGGTACTTATACTGTAGCTAATATTCAAGCCAGTCAAGAAAAAATTGAAGGAGGTAGTGCCGCAGGTTGGGTACTTTATGTTATTTATGAATCTGACTCAGAACCTTACCACCTAATCAGTTTATATGATGGCTTTTCTTATATCTATAACAAACCCGTTGAAATTAACTTTAAAGAATTCATTACCCCAAAAACAGGCAAAATCACTCCAAAACTTACTGTAGCTGCTTTAGAAGGCGATTTAAACATTGAAGGAGACAATCTAAGAATCAATACTCCTAATACTAAAAAGTGGTATTATATTAGTAATTCTTTAAGAAGTGGTCAAAACATCTTTAATAGTAAAATTACCCATTATAATACTGATTTTAACAAAAGAACCCCTGCCTCTCTAAATACTTTAGGCTACGATGTTTTTTTAGATAAAATTCAAACAAAAGAACTTTCTTTTAGTGATATTGACCAAGTTAATTTAAAAATAAGTTCTTTAGGTGATAAATTTTATGTGACTAATATAGGATTTAGCATAGAAATAGATGAAGATTTTGCAAGAAAAAAAATAGACTCAACTTTATCAACCAAGTATTCTATTACACAAAAAAATGTGCAAATACCTAAACAAAAAAAAAATCTAAATCCAATAGATACAAATACTATACGCAAAACTATAGTCGAACCAACCTCTACAAAAAACAGTAGAAAATCCAAAGAAATAAAAACCTATTTATTTGATTCCACAGTAGCACCTGAAGGCTATTATATAATTGCTAACGCTTATCAAAACATTCATTATGCTCATGATTTTGCAAATAAAATAAGTAGTAAAACAATACAGCCTTTTATTTTTAAAAACCCTGACAATCAATTATACTACTTAAGTTTAAAACATTACAAATCACAAACAGCAGCAGAAAAAGCCTATTACAACAACATCAATAATACATATTTTCAAGAATATTGGATTGCTAAAATCCAACACCCTAATACACCTTTAGAAACTTCCTACAAAAATAAAACTAGAATTGAAAAAGAAATTTCAACCATAAAAATTAATAAATCCAATACCACATTAAAACAAGGATATTATTTAGTTTCTAATGTATTTGAGATTCCTACAAATACAACAAAGTACGTAACCTTTTTAAAAAAACAAGGATTTACAGCTTCCTTTTTTATTAACCCAATAAACAACTATTATTATACTTATCTTGAATATTATACTGATTTAGAAAAAATAAAAGCGGATTATTTTTCTAATTATAACAACCGCTTTTTTGATGAATATTGGATTATGGAAGTTATATTAGAATAACAAAACTGACAAATATCATTTTACGTACCTTTACTGTAGACTACCTTTGATTGTGTAAATTATTAGGTATGTCAACATCATTAATACAGAAATACAATGTGCCTGGTCCTCGATACACCAGCTATCCAACCGTTCCTTATTGGGAAAATCAGGAATTTACTGTTAAAGAATGGACAAAAACAGTATTAAAATCATTTCACGAAAGCAATAAGAAAGAAGGTATTAGCCTTTATATTCATCTTCCCTTTTGTGAAAGTCTTTGTACCTTTTGTGGTTGTCACAAGCGTATTACCAAACGTCACGAAGTAGAAAAACCCTATATAGATGCCGTATTAAAAGAGTGGAATTTATACTGCGCCCTTTTTCATGAACCCCCAATCATAAAAGAAATTCACTTAGGGGGCGGTACACCTACTTTTTTCTCAAATGAAAACCTTACGCTCCTTATTAACGGAATTTTATCAAAAGCTAAAATAGCTCCTGATCATGAATTTAGTTTTGAAGGACACCCTAATAATACAACTCGAACTCATTTACAAACTCTTTATGATCTAGGATTCCGTAGAGTAAGCTTTGGCGTTCAGGATTATAGTGAAAAAGTTCAAAAAGCTATTAATAGAATTCAACCTTTTCAAAATGTAGCTAAAGTAACTTTATGGGCAAGAGAAATAGGATATACCTCTATATCACACGATTTGGTTTTTGGTCTTCCCTTTCAAGGAATAGAAAATATAGTAGACACTATTGAAAAAACCAAATCTCTTTTACCTGAACGATTAGCCTTTTATAGCTATGCTCACGTTCCTTGGATAAAAGGTAATGGACAAAGAGGCTTTAATGACCAAGACGTACCTAAAGACGAAGAAAAAAGAAAATTATACGAAATAGGTAAGCAACTCTTATATAAAAAAGGATACCATGAGATTGGAATGGATCATTTTGCACGAAAAAAAGATTCACTCTATATCGCCTCACAAGAAGGAAAATTACATCGCAATTTTATGGGATATACAGCATCTAAAACTCAATTGATGATAGGTTTGGGAGTTTCTTCTATTAGTGATAGTTGGTATAGTTTTGCTCAAAACGAAAAAACAGTTGAAGACTACTATACCGCTTTAGCAAATAATATACTTCCTATCTCTAAAGGGCATATCTTATCAAAAGAAGATTTAGTGATCCGTAAACATATACTTAATCTAATGTGTCAATTTACAACCTCATGGGATACTAATCACTTATATCTAGAAGATATGCCTCAAATTCTTACTCAATTAAAAGAAATGGAATTAGACGGACTAGTTATTCTTCAGCCCAATGCCATAACTGTAACAGAAAAAGGAAAACCTTTTGTACGTAACATTTGTATGGCTTTTGATTTAAGATTAAAAAGAAAAACACCTCAAACCCAATTATTTTCTATGACTATTTAATATAATTAAATAAACAACTTTTTCAGTATTAAATTTTTTCTACATTTAATTAATTCAAGTTGCTAGTTTAAAAATGAAAAACAAAGCAAAAGGTTAAGTAAATTTGTTTTGCTAACCAATAAACGAAACCCATGCTTTGTAAAGACAAAATTATATCAATTTTTTGTTTAATTGATGAT
>NZ_PCMX01000139.1 GCF_002530675.1 Flavobacterium columnare NBRC 100251 = ATCC 23463 | reverse complement strand
TAGAGGTAGTGGTTGGGGTTGGAGGTGTTGAGATTGTTCATAAGTTTAATATCTGATAAATACCTCACAAATCTAATAGATTTATATTTTATATACAAGAATTATTTTAATTGTATATAACAAATAAGTAATCTATATTTGCTAAATAGTATTAAATTACTCTTAAAAACGAGGTATTTATGGCTTTTGCAGACAGATTAACATACGCTAGGAAACAGAAAAAACTAAAGCAATCTGATTTAGGAAAAATGGTTGGAACTTCTGGCGACATTATAGGTAAGTATGAACGTGGAGAAAATTCTCCGTCTATTGATATGGCTTCTAAAATTGCTGAAGCTCTCGGAGTTACTATTGATTACCTTGTAAAAGATGGAGTATATGAACAAATAGACAAAGAAACCCTTACTAGATTAAAAGAAATTCAAAACCTTGATGAAGAAACTAAAAAACATATCTTCGCTACCATTGATGCCTTTATTGCCAAAACTAAAATTCAGTCCATCTTAAAATAATCGTTTTATTTCTTTACTACAACCCACAAAAAAACACGCCCTAAAGCGTGTTTT
>NZ_PCMX01000138.1 GCF_002530675.1 Flavobacterium columnare NBRC 100251 = ATCC 23463 | reverse complement strand
GATCGAGGCATTCCGCAAATAAGTTTTTTGTTTTGATCTAACAAATAGCCTATATGTACTTCCGTAGGATATTCTTCAGGCGAGCATACTGTTACCGCATATGAAAAATTCTCTTGTGTCATTTTATCGTGTTTTTTATTTGTGTGTTTGCATCCTCCTAATGGTAGGATAAACAAAAGGATAAGGAGCTTTTTTAGTTTAGTATCCATTTCTTTTACTCTTTAACTTATTATCGTACCTTTTTACTTCACAAAACTTAAAAACATGTATTTCTTATCCTCCCCAAACACCTACTACTTTGTATTTTGTAAGGGGGATTTCTTCTGTTGTACATTTTACTGAAATTTTCATATCGTCGTACATAAAGGTTGGTTTTATAATTATATCTATGGGGGTTTCAGGATATTTTCTCTTTAATTTATCAAATACTTGTAGCATTTCTCGATCATTGAAAATGATTTCGGTACTATAGGTTCTAAATATAAAATTACATGTATAAGGAATTCCTTTTATCATGTATTCTTGTTTATTTAGTTTTTCTTGTAATACCTCATCTGCTTCTGCATTGTAATACAAATAATAATTATGAGTAAATTTATCTTTTTCATCATAGGATTTAAGTACAAAACGGTACTTGTATTTTTCTCTGTACTG
>NZ_PCMX01000137.1 GCF_002530675.1 Flavobacterium columnare NBRC 100251 = ATCC 23463 | reverse complement strand
TTTACCGTCGTCAAAAGCCGTGTCAATAATACTTTTTAGGTCTCTGTACACTTTTAAACTACTTTCGTATTTGTCTAATTCCCATTGTCCAAAATTAGCCAATTCGGCTTTTTCAAAGGCTTGAGTAAAAACCTCATCTTTGAAAATGGTAGGTATATTTTGGAAGTCTTCTAGGTTTTTAATAAAATACAACCACTTGTCTAAACGGGAGTTTAAGTCGGTTTCCTGTTTTTTAAAGTTGGGCATTTCTAAATAAATATAGGTGAGTTTATCGTAAAAAACCTTTCCATTTTGGTTTTTTAGTTTAATGGTGTGTACGACTTCGCTTTTTTCGGGTTCAGATTCGTAATCGTCAAAAGTAAAATCTAAAATACCTATGCAGTAAACGGATTTGAGGTGATAGTTCCATTCTCCTTTTTCGGCTTGTTCTCTAATAGGAAAAGTGGCGTAATAAATGGTTCGTTCTTTAAAGAAATTTTGTTTTGCTTTTTGTAGTTCTACGATAAATTTTTCTCCTTTTTCATTTTGGCAATAGATGTCGTATATGGCTTTTCTATCGAGGTCGGTAATTCCGAGTTGCTCGGTGTTTTTAAAAGAAAGTTCTTTAATTTGGTCGTGTTGAGGCAATAGTGTATTAAGGAAGTCTATGAGCAAATTTTTGCTGGCTTCTTCCCCAAATATTTTTTTAAATCCAAAGTCGGTAAACGGATTAATATATTTAGCCTTCATGTTTCCAAATGGTTTGATG
>NZ_PCMX01000136.1 GCF_002530675.1 Flavobacterium columnare NBRC 100251 = ATCC 23463 | reverse complement strand
TAAAAATTAATACCATTTAAACTTAAAATATACTGGATTAAAAAGTAAAGTTCTCGATACGTTTTTTTTTCATTTTAAAAACAACTCGAACAGACAGTTGAGTATATAATTGAAATCATCGTTAGTTCGAGCGCGAAGCGCATCGAGAACCAACACTAATTTTTGTTACTTTTGTAGATGTACTATTTTTAAAAAGAAAATTCAACGTTTAAATGGTATTATAAATCCTTGATGTACTATATTATTATATTTTATTACCCACAAGTATAGAAATTCTATAGATTAGTTTTTTGGTTGTTTATGAGTTTTACTGTTTACTCAAACCTCGTGATTTTTTATAGAGTATAACAGTGAATAAATCTTTAATTTTATATGCTGATAAATAATTTTTTGCTCTTATTTGATAAAAACACATCACAAAATAAAATTCCCTACAATGCCACCCTTTTAGATTCAAAGAATACTCTTTTAGATTCTATTTATAGTCTCTTGTTTGTCACTCCGACGTAAGGAGGAGTCACATAATCAATATCAAAAAAAGGAATCATAATTAGGAACATTTCATAAAATAATACAGATCAATAAACCAATTAAAAAAAGAGATAAATGAATATATAATTTATTACAATAATGATAGAATCAAGTCAAATTTAAACAAAATGAGCCCGATATTCTATCGGGCTCATTATTATCAAAGTTAATTATAAATTTGTCTAAACTTTTGGGTGCAGTACATTTTTCGGACAGCTTTCTTATTTATAAAATTTATAATATTTTATTTTACTTCTTCAAACTCTACATCTTGAGTAGCGTCACCACTTGCATCAGCTTGTGGCTGTCCTTGAGCGGCTTGCTGCCCTTCTGCTTGAGCTTTATACATTTCTTCAGAAGCGTTTTTCCAAGCTTCATTGATTTTTTCTAAAGCTGGAGTAATAGCAGAAATTTCTTTTGTTTCGTAAGCAGCTTTTAACTCACTTAAAGAATTTTCTATATTTGATTTATTACCTTCTGATAATTTATCACCAAATTCACTTAACTGCTTTTCCGTTTGAAAAATCATGCTATCTGCTTCATTTAACTTATCTGCTTTTTCTTTAGCGGCTTTATCTGCTTCCGCATTCATTTCAGCTTCCTTACGCATTCTCTCTATTTCTTCTTGTGTTAATCCAGAAGAAGCTTCGATACGAATGTCATGTGATTTGCCTGTTCCTTTATCTGTAGCTGATACTTTGATAATACCATTTGCGTCGATATCAAAAGTAACTTCAATTTGCGGCACTCCTCTTGGTGCTGGCGGAATACCATCTAAATGAAAACGACCTATTGTTTTGTTATCGTTAGCCATTGGTCTCTCACCTTGTAATACGTGAATTTCTACTGATGGTTGATTATCTACTGCTGTCGAGAAAACCTGTGATTTTCTAGTAGGAATTGTTGTATTAGATTCAATTAATTTAGTCATTACACTTCCCATTGTTTCAATACCTAAAGAAAGTGGCGTTACATCTAATAACAATACATCTTTCACATCACCTGTTAGTACACCTCCTTGAATAGCAGCTCCAATTGCTACTACTTCATCTGGATTTACACCTTTAGATGGTTTTTTACCAAAAAACTTCTCTACTTGTTCTTGAATAACAGGAATACGTGTAGAACCTCCTACCAAGATTACTTCATCAATATCAGAAGTAGACAAACCTGCGTCTTTTAATGCTTTAACAACAGGCTCCATTGAACGTTTTACTAAACTATCCGCTAATTGTTCAAATTTAGCACGTGTTAGAGTTTGCACTAAGTGTTTTGGTCCAGAAGCTGTAGCCGTAATATAAGGAAGATTGATTTCAGTTTGTGCTGATGCTGACAATTCAATTTTTGCTTTTTCAGCAGCTTCTTTTAAACGTTGTAAAGCCATTGGATCTTGACGTAAGTCTAGTCCTTCTGCTGATTGAAATTCATTAGCTAACCAATCAATAATTACTTGATCAAAATCATCTCCTCCTAAATGAGTATCACCATTAGTTGATAATACTTCAAACACTCCATCACCTAATTCTAAAATAGAAATATCAAAAGTACCTCCACCTAAGTCATAAACAGCAATTTTTTTATCGTGAGCTGCTTTATCTAAACCATAAGCTAAAGCTGCTGCTGTAGGCTCGTTAATAATACGCATTACTTTTAAACCTGCAATTTCACCTGCTTCTTTAGTAGCCTGACGTTGTGCATCATTAAAATAAGCTGGAACTGTAATAACCGCTTCAGTTACTGTATGTCCTAAATAATCTTCAGCTGTTTTCTTCATTTTTTGAAGTGTCATAGCTGATAATTCTTGTGGTGTATATAAGCGACCATCAATATCCACACGTGGTGTATCGTTATCTCCTTTCACTACTTTATAAGCCACAGTTGAAGCTTCTTTCGCGCTTTCAGAGTATTTATTCCCCATAAAACGCTTAACAGAAGCAATCGTTTTAGTAGGGTTTGTTACTGCTTGACGTTTTGCAGCATCTCCTACTTTAATTTCTCCTCCTTCAACAAATGCAATTACTGATGGAGTAGTTCTTCTACCTTCTGCGTTTGCAATTACAACTGGTTCTCCACCTTCCATTACTGCCACACATGAGTTAGTAGTACCTAAGTCGATTCCAATAATTTTACTCATAATATAATTCTCCTTAAATTTTAATTCTTTTTAATGAACTACTTTTAAACAAGTAGTCGTGCTTTCAATACATTTTCGAAAATGACAAGGATTATGCCAATACTAAAAACGGTGTCGTTTGTCAGCACACCTTTATTACTTTATGACAAAATGACAAAAAAAACATTCTTCATTATTTTTTAAATTGACAAAAAAACAGATTTTCCATTCGTTTACCTCGTTAACAATTCCTTTTTTCACAAATCTAAAGCAGCTTTTTAAAATTTTGATTTGCCCCCTCTCTTCTTTATAAGTAAAAAAAACAAAAGTAGGACTTTCTATTAATAAAAAAGCCAACTATACAATGATAGCTGGCCCTAAAAATAAGATTAACTAAATTTATTATAAGTTAAAATATTCCGCATCAGACATTTTTCCTGATTGAATTTTTTGTAATTCCTGCATTTTACTCATAATTAATCGGTGGCCTTTATCACTCATTCCTTCTGGTTTAGCCATTCTATAAGAAGCATTTAATACTCCATTATAGTAATAAAAGAATTCAGTATCAAACTGAGTTGCTGTTAATTTAGTATTTGCAGGATCTGCTAACAAAAATCCTAAACGAACTGCTGAGCGTCTTTGTGCAGGTTTACCATGATGATCTGATTTTGTTATTTGATTATCTCCAATTGAATATGCAAATTCATAAGCTGCGGCTATTTGATAATAAGTAGTTTTACCATACCCTTTTCTCAAATAATATCCCGCCATTCCATCTGCTTCTAACTCACTTGCTCTGGCGGTTGATTCTTTTACAGAAGGTAAACGAAACGTATATTGTAATTGATGTCCATACTCATGAGCAAGAATCATTATGTTAACTAAATTTGAGGCATCTTTAGATTTTGCATCTCTGAAAATACCTTCTCCATAATAAATTTTCCCAGTATCATAAGAAATAGCATTATAAGTAGATTTCCAGTCCGTGCCATTTTTTACAAATCTAAAAACTGGAGCTGCTTCAGAAATTCCTCTCCAAAAAGTTTTAATAGCTGTATTTTGATCATTCATTAAAATAGCATCTGCTACTGTTCCTGCTCCATCAGATAAGGTTTTTGATAGAGTAGCCGAAGCTGGCCAATTATCATCAACAAAATCACATTCTTTTTCTACCTCTATTGGTTTTTCTATAATTACTGCTTCTTCTTGTTTTTTTACTTCTTCTTTTTCTTTAGAACAAGAACATAATATTAAAGAAACTACACCCAACAACAGAGTGCTTACTTTGA
>NZ_PCMX01000135.1 GCF_002530675.1 Flavobacterium columnare NBRC 100251 = ATCC 23463 | reverse complement strand
ATTATTAACCGTATTAAAAAATTTATAACAACATGAGACTCCCTATCACAATTGCTATACTATTAATTAGTATTTCTTTTTTTGGACAAACTTCCAAAAATTTAAAAACAAATAAGCAAGAAAAAATAAAATTAGAAAAATTAACGATTGAAAAATACAATCAATTGGTTTCTCAAGATTCTATCATCATAGTTGATTTTAATGCTAAATGGTGCGGTCCTTGCAAAAAATTAGCTCCTATTTTAGAAAAAGTTTCTAAAGAGAAAAAAATAAAGCTTATTAAAATAGATACTGACAAAAATCCTGAATTAGCTCAAAAATTAAACGTTGAAGGTCTTCCTACCTTACATTACTATAAAAAAGGAAAATTACTTTGGGAAAATTTAGGTTTTATAACCGAAGAAGAGCTTCTTAAAAAATTAAATTAATCTACCTATGAAAAACAATTTTTTAATTCTAGCACTCAAAGCTTTTTTTACTAGCTTTTTTATTTTATCATGCGATAAAAATAATGATGATACTACTCACCTTTTGTACGAAGAAACTGTTGCCGTTGCAAATAGAGGATCTTCTTCAGTAAGCTTTTTTGATGCTAATACAAATGCCATTAACAGTACATTAAAAATTACAAACTCAGAACCTATGTATCTTGTTTTTGTTCCTTCAAAAGATAAACTATATGTTGGGGATCGAAAAAACAAACAGGTTCATATTATCAATCCTAGTACACAAAAATTAGAAAGTTCAATAAACGTAGGAAATGGGGTGTTTCATATGTGGGCTGATGGACTAGACAAACAACTTTGGGTTAATAATGATATAGATAATACCATTTCTGTTATTGACCTAAATACTAATTCCGTTATTAAAACTATAAATGTAGACATGAAACCTCATGATGTTTTTCTAACAAAAGACGGAACGAAGGCTTATGTATCTGTTTTAAATTCTGATCAAGGATTGCCTGACAAAGTATATATGTATTCTACTAATAACTATGAAAAGCTAAAAGAAGTAAACGTAGGAAAGGATCCTCATTTATTTCACTTATCAAATGATAATAGGTTAATTGTACCATGTCAATCTGGTGAAGTATATAATATAGATGGAGAAAAATTACAAATTATTTCTCAAAAGTTATATTCTGGTGCTCATGGTCTATATCCTAGTCCTAACTTAGAAAATATTTTTGTTACTAATATTACAGGTGGAGAAATATATTCTATTAAAACTAATGATTTAACTCAAAATCATACTCCTCTTTCAACCAGCAAACCTGTGCCTCATAATTTAGTTTTAAATAAAGATGGGAATAAAATTTTTACAACTCATTCTGGAGCAAACAATACTACAGTATCTGTGTACAAAGTAATTCAAAATAAATTAGTACACGAACAAGATATTACTGTTGATAGAAATCCATTTGGTCTGACTTATTATAAAAGAAACCAATAAAGTTTGTTTTTATCACTTAAATGATAATGATTGTAAATTTTTCTTTTAAATAAGAATTTCAATACTTTTTTAATGGAAAAGAGGCGTTTCTAATTTTTTAAACTTGTCATTAGGCTTTATTTTATTGTTTGATTAGAATAACGAAAGCTTTAAACTATAAAAGGGAATATCTTTTACCCTAATATAGATATTAGATACTAATTTTTGACTTTTGAACATCTCTTTTCCATAATTTTTTAAAGACAACATCTGAAAAAATACCTACAGAAAAATATTAAGACCAACCTAAGTACTTAATATTATTTTTTTTAGATATATATTTTATAATGTTATTAAAGTCTTAAAATAAAAACTTAAAAACAAAAACTAGTAGTAAGTTGATTTTTTTTACTCATGAACTCTTTTAAAATGCACTTTGTATTAACACTAAATTTAGTAATTATATTACTTCAAACAGTCTCTTATAAATTCATGACCAGCCCTGAATATGTTTATATCTTTAGAAAACTTGATATAAAACCTTTGGGTAGATTTTTTCAGGAATTATAGAATTAATTAGTTCTTTTTTATTATTTTTCAAGAGAACAAAGTTTTATACTTCCTTAACAATTTTAGGAATCATGACTATTGTTTTGTTATCACACGTATTAATTTTAGGTATTGAAATTATTCATTATAGAGAGGAGCTTTATACCTATTAGCCTGTGTTTTTTTACATTAAGTGCTTATTTTTCCTTTATGTATAAAAATATTTTAATCAATTGAAAAAAAATACTTATGAATTTTACCTCAATCATAAATACGCTTTTAGAGCTAAAAACAATCATTATGCAGTTAGATGATCCTGATTTTATAGCTCCTATTTCTTCTCTAAGCAACGCCTCAGTAGGTCAACATTCTCGACATATCATAGAATTATTTCAAACCCTCTTAAAAGGATATAATAAAGGTATGATTAATTACGATACTAGAAAGCGAAATGCAGCAATACAAACCGTAAGAACACAAGCTATATCGGCTATTGATCTAATTATTAATGAAGTAGAAAAAGAAAATAAAAAACTAATAATAGAGCATTGTATTTCTGGAATTCCAACTTTTATAGAAACTAATTATTTTAGAGAAGTACTTTATAATTTAGAACATTGTATTCATCATCAAGCCTTAATAAAAGTAGGTTTATTAAATTTTAGTTATGTTCAAATTTCTGAAACATTTGGTGTAGCACCATCTACTATTGAATATCGTAAAATATGTGTACAGTAAGTTATATTTTTAGTAATAATACAATTATAATCACCTCTAATAGAGATGAAAGAGTAGCTCGCCCTAAGGCTTTAGTTCCCAAATCATATATGGGTACGTATAAAAAAATGTTTTTCCCTAAAGATTCAAAAGCAGGTGGTACTTGGTATGTATTAGATGATAAAGGAAATATAATCGTTTTATTAAATGGAGCCTCAGAAAAACATACCCCTGAAGAAAATTACAGAAAAAGTCGGGGTTTAATCTTACTTGAAATATTTGACAGCTATAATTGCATTGACAAATGGCTAACTTTTAATCTTAGTAATATAGAACCCTTTACACTGGTAGTTTATGTTAACAAACAACTCTACCAGTTGCGTTGGGACGGCGCAATAAAAGACACAAAAACATTAGATCATCAAGGAAGATATATTTGGTCCTCTTCTACTCTATATCCTAACCATATTCGATTGGAAAGAGAGTTTTTATTCAATAAGTTTACTAAAAGTAAAGATATAATTTATGCTAATGATATAATTCATTTTCATCAATATACAAAAAAAGATGATACAGAAAACGGATTGGTAATTAACCGAAATAACGCTTTAATTACACAAAGCATTACCCAAACAATCATTAACCAAAACAAAATAGTTTTTACTTATAAAGACTTAATTGCTGAGCAAACTTATGAAAACACTTTTTTAATGTTATAATGAAACTTTTTATACACAAACTAACTCATTGGGAGTATTGGCCGTTTCAGGTTGTTTACATCCCTATTTATTTTTTATGGATCTATTATGCTATCCGTTCTCGTACCTTATTTTTCTTTAATACCGTAAATCCAACCATTAAAAATGGAGGTTTTTTTAATGAAAGTAAAAATGATATATACCAATTGATCCCACAGCAATACTATCCTAAAACATATTTAATAAATTACAGAGATTCTATTGAACAAGTTTCAACACATTCCCTAACTTTTCCTTTTATTGCAAAACCTGACATTGGTTTACGGGGAAGTGCTGTTAGACGAATTCACTCCTTAGAAGATTTAAAAAAATACCATACAAATGCTGGTTTTAATTACCTTCTTCAAGAATTAATTCCCTTTTCTAACGAAATTGGCATATTTTACGTTCGTTTCCCTAACGAAAAACAAGGACGTATCACAGGAATTGTTTCTAAAGAGTTTATGATTATTACAGGTGATGGAAAAAACACTATTGAAAACCTCATCAAACTAAATCCTCGTTATGAATTACAATTAAATGTCTTACGAAAAGAATTAGGCTCTAAAATTTATGATATTCTGCCCAAGGGAGAAATCTATAATCTTGTTCCTTTTGGCAATCATTCTAGAGGAACAAAATTTGTAGATATAAGCCATCAAATTTCCGAAAAACTAACACAAGTAATTGATGCTATGTGTCAACAAATAAATGGATTTTATTATGGTCGTATGGACTTAATGTATAATACTTGGGAAGAATTAGAAAATGGAAAAAATTTTATGATTGTAGAATTAAATGGCTCAGCAAGTGAACCTACCCATATTTACGATCCTAATCATTCTATTTTTTTTGCTTGGAAAGAAATTGCCAGGCATATTACCTATATGTTCCAGATTGGACAACAAAATCATACAAAAGGAATTCCTTACTTAAACCATACGGAAGGCATGAATGAATATCGTAAACATCAAGAACATTTTTATAAGCTTACTCAAATTTAGTCATTATTTTATGACTATTACCAACAGCAATTTAGGGTCGAATAATATCATCTAAAAATAAAATTATACAATTGAATCTAAAAATAAAAAATATAGCAGTAGGTTTTGCCATTAGCTTTATAGGCTCTATCCCCCTCGGTTATTTAAATATAATAGGCTTACATTATTATAAAAAAAGCAATATAGTTCCTACATTAGTTTACCTACTAGGCGTAGTACTTGTAGAAAGTTTCGTCATTTATTTTACAGCTAAGGGTATTTCTAAAATTAGTTTAAATCCAAAATTAAAATCCAAAATTTCTTTATTTAGCATCCTTTTCTTATTGCTTCTCTCCTATTTAGCTAAACAACCCATTGATTTAGAAAAGACAAACAATCAAACATTTATTTTAAAACAAATACAAAACTCCCCTTTTAGTACAGGAATACTATTCAGTGCTCTCAACTTTTCTCAAATTCCTTTTTGGTTGAGTTGGAATGTATATATGCTAAACGAAAAATATATAATCCCTTCTAAAAACGGACTCCTTTTGTATACTTTGGGGGCATTAATAGGAACTTATACTGGTATGCTAAGTTTGATCCTTTTTTTAGATAAAACGACAAACTATATCCAACTACCTCTTCAAAAATACATCTCTAGCATTTTTATCTCTTTAGCCATTTGGCAAAGTATCATTCTAATAAAAAACAGGCTTATTTATAAAAACTAAACATTCTTTTATCCAATCAAGCATTTACTTATATCAGACCAGTAATTTATAAAAGCATAAAACGCTACTATAAATATAAAAACAGTTATAGACTTGATATTATTGATTTTATAATAGATTAGTTCAATCAATAAATTACATTATAATTCGTTTAACAAATTGTATTCATCAATCAGTACACTCCGTACAATATTTTATTATATCTCATTTCTTATTTAAAACTAAAAATTTTAAATGGGTTGATTCAATTCATTCTTTTGTACTTGCAGTTAAATATTTATTTTTAAAGTATATAAAAGTCCTTATATAAATTAAAATTTTAATTATTTTTTTAAAATATTGAAGTCTATAAACCTTAACCTTTTATTGAAAAAGTCTGTAAAATGAAATTTTATATCTCTCCTTTTGAAATTATATTTCTTTACCTTTGTAGAAATTCGTTTTGCTTAAAATGATACAAGATATTCACACTCTAGACCCCAAAAAAAATATACTCATAAAAGGAGCACAAATTCACAACCTAAAAAATTTAGATGTTGCAATCCCTAGAAACAAACTCGTTGTTATCACAGGATTATCAGGCTCTGGAAAATCAAGCTTAGCATTTGACACATTATATGCTGAAGGACAGCGCAGATATGTAGAAAGCCTATCTAGTTATGCACGACAATTTTTAGGGAGACTTGATAAACCAAAAGTTGATTATATCAAAGGAATTGCACCAGCTGTAGCAATAGAACAAAAAGTAAATACTACAAACGCAAGATCTACTGTAGGCACTTCCACTGAAATTTATGATTATCTAAAACTGTTATTTGCACGAATTGGCAAAACCTATTCTCCTATTTCTGGTTTAGAAGTCAAAAAACACACAGTAACTGATGTAATAGAACACATCCAAAAGTTAGAAGAAGGAAATCGTTATTTACTTTTAGCACCAATACATTTAGAAGAAGGAAGAACATTAGAAAACAAATTAAAAGTTCTTTTACAACAAGGTTTTAGTAGAATATTAATCAATAATGAAACCATTCGTTTAGATGAGTTTACTGACTCTGAGGAAATAAATAAAAAAAACTTCCATCATGATAAAAACATCTTGTTAATTATAGACCGTTTAGTTATCAAGCATGAAGAAGATTTTTATAACCGGTTAGCTGATGCTGTTCAAACCGCTTTTTATGAAGGCAAAGGATTTTGTTATTTACAAGAATTTAATAGTACTGAAAAAATTACATTCAGCACTAATTTTGAATTAGATGGTCTTTCTTTTTTAGAACCTAACATCCATCTATTCAGTTTCAATAATCCTTATGGAGCCTGTCCTACATGCGAAGGATATGGTAATATAATAGGCATAGATCAAGATTTAGTAATACCCAACACCGCATTATCTGTGTATGAAAATTGCATAGCACCGTGGAAAGGAGAAAGCATGAGTTGGTACCGCGACCAATTAGTAAATAATTCACATAAATTTGATTTTCCTATTCATAAACCTTATTTCCAACTAGAAGAATCACAAAAACAATTAATTTGGGAAGGAAATCAATACTTTGAAGGACTTACCCATTTTTTTAAAGAATTAGAAGAAAAAAACTATAAAATTCAAAATCGCGTTTTATTATCACGCTATAGAGGCAAAACAAGATGTTCAACGTGCAAGGGAAAACGATTAAGACCTGAAGCTAGTTATATAAAAGTCCATCAAAAGACATTGCCCGAACTTGTAGATTTGCCTATCCGTAAATTAATACCCTTCTTCAAAGAGTTACCTCTATCTGAATACGATGCAAAAGTAGCCAAACGATTACTTATAGAAATCAATAATAGATTAGCTTTTTTAGAAAATGTAGGTTTAGATTATCTGACTTTAAACAGAAATTCTGCTACTCTTTCGGGGGGCGAATCACAACGAATCAACCTAGCTACGTCATTAGGAAGTAGCTTAGTCGGATCAATGTATATATTAGACGAACCTAGTATCGGATTACACCCTAAAGACACTGAAAAACTAACTAAAGTACTAGAGTCGTTACGCGATTTAGGCAATACCGTAATAGTGGTAGAACATGATGAGGATATCATGAAATCAGCTGATATGATCATAGATATTGGTCCTGAAGCAGGTACCTACGGAGGCAACTTAGTAGCACAAGGCACGTATGAAGAAATACTAAAATCTAGCTCACTTACTTCTCAATATTTAAATGGAAAACGCACCATAGATGTTCCTAAAAAAAGAAGAAAATTTAAGAATCATATAGATATTATTGGAGCTAGAGAAAACAATTTACAAAATCTAGATATTACTATCCCTCTAGATGTATTAACAATCATTACAGGTGTATCAGGATCTGGTAAAAGTACATTAGTAAAAAAAATACTATACCCTGCCCTACAAAAACAATTGGAAGGCATAAGTGAAAAACCAGGTCAATTTACTGAAATATCTGGCAACTATTCTCATATCAAGCATGTAGAATATGTAGATCAAAACCCTATAGGTCGTAGTTCTCGCTCTAACCCCGTTACGTATATAAAAGCATACGATGACATTCGTGATTTATTTGCTAAAGAAAAAGTTTCTAAACTAAGAGGATACCAACCCAAACATTTTTCTTTTAATGTAGATGGTGGCAGATGTGAAAGTTGCAAAGGAGAAGGAACAATCAATGTAGAAATGGTTTTCATGGCTGATGTTTCATTACCTTGTGAAACTTGTAATGGAAAACGTTTTAAAAAGGAAATTTTAGAAATACAATTTGAAGGTAAAAACATAGATGATCTACTTAAACTAACTATAGACGATGCCTTAGATTTCTTTAAAACAAACAATCAAAATAAAATTGTTCAAAAATTACAACCTCTACAAGATGTTGGTCTAGGCTATGTACAATTAGGACAATCCTCTTCTACTTTATCTGGAGGCGAAGCACAACGGATTAAACTTGCTTCTTTTTTAGTTAAAGGAGCTACAAAAGACAAAGCCCTTTTTATTTTTGACGAACCTACAACAGGTCTTCATTTTCACGATATCAAAAAATTATTAAAATCATTTGATGCCCTAATAGAAAAGGGACATTCTATTTTAGTCATCGAGCACAACCTTGATATGATCAAATGCGCTGACTATATCATAGATTTAGGTCCTGAAGGTGGTGAAAACGGAGGACAATTACTAGCCTTTGGTACACCTGAACAAATAGTAAAAGAAAAAAAATCAATTACTGGAAATTATTTAAAAAGCAAACTATAATTGGCATACTATTTGAATAATAACAACTTAAGAATTGAATTCATATTTAGTTTGATACTAATATAATAAGTTTTAGTTAGGTTGGTTTGTTTTTATGAGGCGGTCCGAAAAGTAACAATTTAGTGTTCCCTTTTCGGATCGCCTATTTTTTACAAATAAAAACGATTAACGTACTAAGATCTTTCTTTTAACTTTAAAATTATCACTCTGAAATACAACCAAATATACACCTTTTAACAAAGAAGCAACCTCCAATTTTTCTATTAATTGAGGCTGATAAAAACTCTTATCTATCACTTTTTTACCATTTATATCATACAATTCTACTTTATAATTGTTTAAGGAAACACCTTCTGTGTGAATTTGTAAAATATTTTCAGGCATATTTAAATAAAACAAAATCCTATTGGAATCCTCTAATTTATTCAAAGTAAGAACAGTTTCAGCCTTTGCAAAATGTAATAATCCTCCTAAAGCTGCCTGCGCTACTTTATAATTATAAACTGGATCCATATTTACTAACAAATCCGTAATCGTATGCTTATGTAAGGTTTCGTTAGTCTCAAAAAAACCAGTTATCACTTCATTATTAGACTGAAATGGCATATAATCAGATGCGTAAGCATACGACAATACAGCTTTTAAAGGCGAGTACAATTCTACACATTTCATCAATTCACGAGTATATGTATCTGAAAGTATGTTATTGGTAGAAGGCGAGTTATTTTCATCTCTTTCACAGGTAATTTTATCATTTACTAGATTGGTTACCCCTCCCACTTCATCTAAATTAAATACTAAACGAATATCCATCTTGGGTGAAGTAGCATTAACAAACGTATTCACATAATGTTCACTTCCCTTTAGATTGTCTTCTTCTCCACTAAAATTGATAAATTTAATTGAATATTCCGTATTTATATCTCTTATTAGCCGAGCCATCTCTAAAATAGAAACTATTCCACTCCCATTGTCATTCGTTCCCTTGCCATTAATACTATCATAATGCCCACAAACAATAATATAAGTATTAGGATAAGTG
The DNA here is from genome assembly GCF_002530675.1 of Flavobacterium columnare NBRC 100251 = ATCC 23463. Taxonomy (GTDB): domain Bacteria; phylum Bacteroidota; class Bacteroidia; order Flavobacteriales; family Flavobacteriaceae; genus Flavobacterium; species Flavobacterium columnare. The sequence goes on along the minus strand of NZ_PCMX01000135.1, from coordinate 2,008 downwards.
GTACCTGTCTTAGTTATAATTAAATTCTTACACATAGAACCAGAATAACTATAAGTATCTGTGGTTATTTGCTCATCTGTATATCCGTACGTTTTATAGCTATTAACAAGCCATTGATACGTATTTTCTAACGCTTCTGTACCACGATATTTTACCCCTAAATTTTCAAACTCAGTCAAATGATTGGTTATATTATCTTGTGATACCTGATTAACTATTTCGGCATATCGCTGTACAAAAGTTTGACCTACAAAAGAGTGTACAAAAGTGAAAGTAAATATCAATGAAAGTTTTTTCATAGTTCTTTTTTGTTATAGTTTCTTATAAATAGCCTCTTATTTTTTAAAAAAAAATTATAAACAACCATTTTGTTGCAAAATTTAACACAATTTTATATCCTTTGCCTTGAATTAATAAAAACCCACTAAAACTAGCATAAAAAACATTAAAAAGCATTACTATCCTATATTATTAAGCACAAATTAACAATTTATTAATACTAAGATTTTTCTGATAACAATATGCAACGAAAAAATTGATTTTCATTTATTTAGAATAATACATAATTCAAAATTCTTTATTTATATTGCAATAAAACTAAATTTTGAAAAAACAGTTCCTAATAATCATTCTATTTTTCACACTTGGTCATGTAAATTATACATACAGCCAGCAATCATTAAATTGTAAAGTTTTTCTAGAATCTCATTCTAAAAAACTAGTTGTTCAACAAAAAATAATTTATAAAAATCAGTACCCCTATCCTATTAATCAATTAACATTTAATGATTGGAATCATAGTTTTTCTAACAGACAAACCCCCCTTGGTAAAAAGTTATCGGATCAATTTGTTCGAAATTTTCACTTATCCAATAAAAGTGAAAGAGGAGAAACTTTTTTAAACACAATTACGGTCAATAACACCGTAGTGACACCACAAAGAATTCCGAATCAAATAGACCTATTTTCTATTCCTATTCTCAATCTAAAATCAGGTGATTCAATAGAAATACAATTAAACTACGAACTCCAAATACCCCATAATAAATTTACTCGATGGGGAACAAATAAAGAAGATTTTTATTTAAAAGACTGTTTTTTGTTAATCAACAAACAAATAAACAGTAATACGGGAGTTACCTATAGCAATGAAAATACAGAAGATGCTACTTATGAAGAAGTTAAGGAAATGCTGTTTTCCTTTGAGATTCCCGATCAATACAATATTATTTCTAACTTAAACTCAATAGACTCCAAAACGTTTAAAAGCATCCATTCAAAAGAATATCAATTCATAATAGAAAAAAATAAAACGTTTGAAACCCTTTCTAACGATAATACATCTATTATAACCAATTTAGAAAGTAAAAATGTTAATGAAATTCAAAAATTCCTTATCATTGATAGGATCATTAAGTATTTTGAAAAACACATAGGAAAGTCTAAAACAAAACGTTTGCTCATTTCGCAAGTTGACTATGATCGAAATCCTTTCTATGGGTTAAATCAACTACCAAGCCTTTTGAGTCCTTTTCCTGATAGTTTTTTATATGAATTAAAATTTTTAAAAGTGTATTCACAAAGTTTTTTGAAATCTAATTTAAACATTGATTGGCGAAAAGATCATTATTTATTAGATGCTATTCAACACTATTACCTGATCAATTACATTGAAGAATATTACCCCAATATAAATTTAGCAGGAACACTTAACCGATTTAAAATACTAAAAGGATATGAGTTCACAAATGCTGCGTTTAACGAACAATATTACCATGCGTACCTTATAATGGCCAGAAAAACACTAGATCAAGCGTTAAACACCCCTAAGAACAAACTCAGTAAATTCAACGAACAAATTGCACTCAAATACAAAGCTGGATTGGCATTTAAATATCTTGAAAATTACTTAGAAGATCAATCGTTAGAAAAAAGTATTCAAGAATTCTTTAATATTAATCAAAAAAAATTTTGCAACACGATTGATTTTGAAACTATTTTAAAAAAA
>NZ_PCMX01000134.1 GCF_002530675.1 Flavobacterium columnare NBRC 100251 = ATCC 23463 | reverse complement strand
TTCCACTGATAGTGACAGATGCGGAAGAAAGTAGACCTTCTACATTATCAAATTCTACAAATAGTCTTTTATGGTTATTTAACAAGTTACTTCCTTTTAAAAAACTATATCCCCAGATAAATAATAAAATAGAAGCAATTACCAAAATTGCTGTTTTAATTTCTCGTGTTATTTTCAAAATATAAACTTTTTTTTTACAAAAATACTAATTACTTAGCAGATTTCACTGCTTCATTCAGGCTAATTTTAACTCCATTTTTATAGGGAACAATAAAAGCTGATTCATATCCTTTGTTTTTAACTTCTGTCAACATTTTTCTAGATTCCTGATAATCATTTGTTTCTCCATACATATATTTATAATATCCTCCTTCAAAAACAGAGGAAATACTAGACAACCCATTAAAATTCTCTGGTTTAATATCAATTTGCATATTACTTGCTTTTAATTGCACTTTAAAAACAACTTTTTGATTATCAATTGTTTTTGTTTTTATTTCTGATTTTACAGGCTCTTGTTTTACAACGTCTTTCACGGGTGCTACGACCTCTTTCCCTTTAGGCGTGGTATCTTTCGGGGTAGGTTTTTCTGATTTTTTAATATCTAGAAAGGGTACAGAGCCACCAAAATGTTCTGCTTTCATCCTAAAAATGGCATCTGCTATGGATCTTGCTACACTTTCTTGTCCCTCTTCTGAATTTAGATAAGCTCCTTCTAATTGATTAGAAATAAATCCTGTTTCTACTAAAACTCTAGGCATAAAGGCTTTGTGCAGAACCATAAAAGGTGCCTGATGTACTCCTCTATTTTTACGATTTACTTTTTGGTCAAAATTGTCTTGAATTCTACTGGCTAATTCAATACTTTGATCTAAATATTCTTCTTGTGCAATTGTAGCACTAATTAATGATTCAGGAGCATTAGGGTTATATCCTGCATATTTCGTTTTATAATTATCCTCTAACTTTATAACTTCATTTTCCTTTCGTGCCACAGCTAAACTAGAAGCACTTTTTGAAAGTCCCATTACGTAGGTTTCTGAACCATAAGCTTCTAAATTTTTATTAGCGTTGCAATGAATAGAAACAAAAATATTTGCTTTATTTTTATTAGCAATATTAGCTCGTTCAACAAGTTCTATAAAAGTATCTGTTTTACGAGTATAAATAACATCAATAGTAGGATCTTTTTCTAAAATAGCTCCTAGTTTTAAAACGATAGCTAAATTAATTTGTTTTTCTACATAACCATGATACGTAGCTCCAAAGTCTTGATTACCATGTCCTGCATCTAAACAAACTCGAAACTTACTTGTATTTTGTGCTTGAAGAACACCAGACAAAACAAATAAAGCAGCAAAAAAAACACGTTTCATTTTATTTCTATTTTTCACCTTCATTTCACTAATGAATTAAATGGTTATAATTTTATTAAATACTTACTTAATTTCTAAAAATAGCTGTAAGTTTGTGGCTTCAAAAATTAAGCCATATTTTTACAAAAATAGTATTTATAGCTTTGCGTACAAACTTATTTTACATCGTTTTAGTTCCTTTTTTTATAACCGTTTGTAGCCTGAGCCTACAATCGCAGGAACTTCCTAAAAAAAACACTAGTCTACTATCTGTAAAACAGAAAGATAGCATAAAACTTAATTCTAATATTTCAAATAAAAAAGAAGAGATTGCTAAAAATAAAGACAGTATAAAAAAGAAAAAATCTTTTTTAGAAGGTAAAATATTCTATAAATCAAAACATTCTGTTAGGCTAGACAACCAAAAAAAACTTGCTATTTTAAAAGATGAAGCAGAAGTAAAATACAAGGATATCGAGCTTAAATCTGGCATTATCGTTATAAATTATAATAAGGACGAAGTATATGCAGGTAGATTGAAGGACTCAACTGGTAAATATATACAGTATCCTGTTTTTAAACAAGGGAATAATATTGTTGAACCCGATTCAATCCGTTTTAATTTTAAAACAAAAAAGGCATTAATCTGGAACTCTAGAACGGATCAAGGAGAGTTTAAAATAAAAGGCGAAATAACTAAAAAAGAAAACGACTCTGTTTTTTTTATTAAAAATGCAAGATTTACAACTTCTAAAAACTTAGATGATCCTGAGTATTATTTCTTGGCTCGAAAAATAAAATTTGTTCCAAAAAAGAAAATAGTAGCAGGTCTAACGAATATGGTAATTGCTGACGTACCTACTCCTATAGGGCTTCCTTATGCTTTTTTTCCAATGACTGAACAAGCTAGTTCTGGAATTATAATGCCTACTTTTGGACAAAATAATGCCCAAGGATACTCATTACAAAATGGCGGATATTACTTTGCTATTAGTAATAATTTAGACCTAGCCTTACTAGGAGATTACTTTACAAACGGTAGTTACGGACTAAGAGCAGAGACAAATTATGCAAAACGATATAAGTACAGAGGTAATTTCAATTTTCGCTATGAAAATCAAATAAATGGAGAAAGAGGCTTACCAGGTTATGGAAAGTCTACTCTATATAATTTACAATGGAGCCATTCTCCAGATGCTAAAGCAACACCCAATTCAAGATTTTCTGCCTCAGTAAACTTAGGTAGTAGCAAATACTACCAACAATCGTTTAATCAACTAAACACCTCTAATTTCTTAAATAACACTTTAAGCTCCTCTATTTCATACGGAAAAACGTTTAATTGGACTCCGCAAGCAAACCTTTCTTTAACGGCTTCGCACTCTCAAAATACAAATACCAAACAAATTAACATGACACTTCCAACCTTACAAATTGGCTTAGATCGTGTTTTTCCGTTTGCCGCTAAAAGTGGTACTAAAAAAGGAATTATTAAAAACCTAAATTTCACTTATAGCTTACGAGGTGAAAACCGTGTACAAACAACTGATTCTTTATTCTTTAAACCTGCTATGTTTAAAAATATGCAAAACGGGATTCAACATAATATTCCTTTTAGTACGAATTTTAAAATTCTTAAGTACTTTAGTATTACTGCTTCGTCTAATTTCAATGAAACATGGTATTTTAAAACTACAAGAAAACAATACAACACTGCGCTAAAAAAAGTAGAAGAAACTGACAAATCAGGTTTTGATTCTTTTAGAACCTATGATTTTTCAAGTAGTATGGGTACTACTATATATGGTACTTTTAATTTTAAAAAAAATGGAAAAATCCAATCCATAAGACATACTATGCGACCAAATGTTGGTTATTCTTACGCGCCTAGTTTTGAAAAATATTATGACACATACGCTATTGATGGCAGTGGAAAAATGGCAAATTACACACGTTTTGAAAAAGGAATTTTTGGAGGCCCTTCCAATAGAAGAAACAATAATTTATCTCTTTCTTTAAATAACGTTTTTGAAGCTAAAGTACGAGATAAAGACTCTACTAAAACAGCTCCTAAAAAAATAATCTTAATCAACAATCTGAACTTCTCTTCTAACTATAATATTGACGCGGATTCATTAAAGTGGTCTCCTTTACGAGTAAGTGGGGGTACTAACTTACTTAAAGATAAATTAACTATTAATTTTGGCATGACTTTAAACCCCTATGCTATCAACAGCAAGGGCAATACGATAGACAAACTCAATATTAACAATGGAGGTAGTTTATTTCGAATGACTAGTGCTAATATTACTTTAAACTATTCTATTAATAGTAATGATTTGAGTAGTAAAAGGAACCCTGAACAGAGTAATTTAAATAATTCAGGACTAAGAAATGGTGGTAGAGCAGACGACCTTTTTGGGACATCTAACGATTTCAGCAATCGAAATCAAAATCCTTTTGACAAAAAAGACAATGATGATTCTAATTTCAAAGGATTTTACCAATCAGTAATTCCTTGGGATTTGAACCTTGCTTATTCCTTAACTTACTCTAATAATAGAAGAGAAAATACGATCACACAAAATTCATTAATGGTCTCGGGAAATATAGATCTTACTCCTCGTTGGAAAACAGGAATATCAACTGGATATGATTTTGTACAAAAGGGAGTTACGTATACCCAATTGCGTTTTCAAAGAGATTTATTAAGCTGGCGTATGGATTTTCAATGGAATCCGTTTGGAGATAGAGCCTCTTGGTATTTCTTCATAGGCATCAGTTCTTCTATGCTAAGTGATATTAAATGGGATAAAAGAAGTTTACCTGATAGAAGATTATAATAATTTATACAAAATATGAAAAAAATAATTTTTACAGAAAAAGCACCTGCCCCTATTGGCCCTTATAGCCAAGCAGTACAAATTAAGGATACTTTATACACCTCAGGACAAATAGCTATTAATCCTGAAAATAGCGAATTAGTTTTAACTTCAATTGAGGAAGAAACAGAACAGGTTATGCAAAACTTAAAAGCAGTACTTGAAGCTGCTGATATGACTTTTGAAAACGTTATTAAAACAACTATTTTTATTATGAATATGGGTGATTTCACAAAGATCAACTCTATTTATGGAAAATATTTCGAAGAAGCTACTGCTCCTGCTCGCGAAACAGTACAGGTTGCTACGCTTCCTAAAAACGTAAACATTGAAATTTCTATGATTGCTGTTAAATAATCATACGAATCGATATAAAAATAAAAATGAGACGATTTAGAAAGATCGTCTCATTTTTATTTTAATCAATAGCTAAACTAAAAGTTTATATGAATTTTAAAATATAAAAAGAGAAACCTTAGTTTTTTATTCTAGTCTATTTTTAAGTAATATTTTTTTATTATACCATTTAACCTTAAAATATACTGGATTAA
>NZ_PCMX01000133.1 GCF_002530675.1 Flavobacterium columnare NBRC 100251 = ATCC 23463 | reverse complement strand
ACGACTGAATTACTCCAATTTATTTCTCCTGAGTATATTTGATGAAAAGAAATTGGATTATGATGAAAATTTCCAGAATGAATAATATTTTCTAGTTTTTTAATTTTATCATAAAGGATAAAAAAACTAGTAAGATATACATTTATTCTTGTGTCATTATTACCTTCTTGGGTAACACTCAAAGAAGTCAATACCCATTCATCATCTGTATATAAATTATGTATTAGGAATTTATCTACAAGATTATCGTCTTCTGAATTAATCCAATCTTGTATGTTTTCATCTTTTGAAGGAAATAAACAATTCGTAATTAATTGAAATTTTCTTGGTAATCTAGGAAAAGTTGGATCAAAAAAATTGTCACTACTTCTGAATCTTTCACCATTTTCTGATTTTAAACGACCATCTAAAACGAGATAACCTACAAACTCAAAATAAGATTGCCATAAATATTTCTCTGAATATTTAATCAAGTTGTCATTTCCTCTACGTCCACCATATTTATAAGTTCTATCTTCTTGAAAATCCTTATTAATCACTTCAAAAATAGCTTCATCATACCCTTTTGCTTGAATATTACTTAATATAATGGCAAGACAATCGGATGATGGTAATGTATCTCTTTTATCGTAATGGTCAGAAGCAATACCTTTTATTTGATATTTATTAAAATCATATAAGTCTAGATCAAAATGCCAATCGTGATAAATATTTTTTCCTATTTCTTCTTTGATTTTTTCATCAATCGAGATATTGTAATTCTCTTTCGAGAATAATACTTCTTCTGCAAAATCAAGATCAAAGATTGTTTTAGCAAATTCTTGAATGGTAAAGATGTATTCTATAATACAAATATGAGTGTTGTTGAAATTAGGTATGAACTGAGTCTCAAAAAATGAGAGACATTTTTGAGTGAAATCTTTATCTTTTATCGATAGGGTAGTACCGCAAATTGCTACAATAATTGATTCAACACTGTTGATGTCAGGAAATGGAATTGTGATACTAGCTAATCTTAATAATTCATCAGGATACTTTTTTCCAATTAAAAATAAATTTTCTGTGGCTAAACTTCTAATTGATTTGTCACTTGAAGTAGTTGATAAAAACGATAAATACAAATCTTGTTCAATATTTCTTACTTGAATATTACTTTTGAAATAAAACTTGTTTATATCTCTAAGTAAAGGAAAAACTGAATATTTATTTTTTCTGATTAATTCACTCCAATGTATATCTATTTCAACTTGTGATAAAGACGCAAGAACTTTAATTGTAAAATCACCTAAGCCGTGAACTTCTTTCTTGAAATTGTTTTCTAATAACTTCTCAAACAATATTTTCAAATTACGACTTTGCCGATTTTCATTAAGAATGTTTTTGAGGATTTTTTCTTGCCCTTTAGGATTATCAATAAAATAATCAATGTTGTTATAAGCTTCTTCCAAAACAGAATCGTTATCAAATAATTCAAATAATTGAACGTCAAATTTACTAGGTAATAAGTGTAATAGTGACATTAAGATATCTTGACGAAGGGGATGGTAAGTTTCTTTGTTAAAAAGCATTTTTTCAACACCAAGTTTAATCAACGCATCTTTTAATTCTTCGGACTTTGTTAAATTGTTAAGAAGAACTTTTGATGCTATGGCATATCCTGCGACTCTGTCATATGTAAATTGAACAGTTTCGTCATTCGTTCTTAGATTTTTTTGAAAACATAAGCCCTCATCTAAAAGCTTTTTCGTCAAATCTCCCATTTGGTTTGGTGATTCAGGTGAAATGATCTGGTTAAATTCAAAATCAGAAATCTCCCTAGTACTATTTAACCATAAATGCTTACAAAAATGTCTTATTTGATTTTCTACGTGCTTTTTAGCGATTTTATCGATTTTGGATTCAATTTTACTAGAGTTTTCTGCTATTTCTTCAATATATCTATCAATACTCACGAATACATTTTCTAACGAAATATGTAGGTTTTCCGAATTTTCATTTACAACCGAAAATATTTTCAATAATAATGGGTCGACAAACAATTCTTGATTGAAATTCCAAGATGTTGGTGTGATATTGTACTTGTTAAAATATTTAGGTATTGCTTTAAGTCTTTGTTTTTCTGTAAGACCACTAAGTGTTTTCGTATTTGGAATTTTAGTTATGTCTGACTCTTCGAAAATAGCTTCTACATAACGATTTCTACAAGTTGTTATTAATAACACATAGTCTAGCTCCTTTATATCTCTTATAATATCTTTAATATTAGATTTCCAAATATCATCAAAAGGTTTACTTTCATTTAAACCATCTATTATAATTGGTATTTTAATACCTTTTATAAGACCTAATGTATTTAATGCTTGTATAAACTGTTTGAAAGTATATTGAGTGCTAATTTCTAATTGTTCTAAAATTTGAGTTTTTGGATTTTCATTTTTTCTAAAAGATGACCCAAGTATTAATATTGCTGGAATATTCTTTTTTAGTGATTCTGCACATATATTACAAGCTATATTGGTTTTTCCGTAACCAGCACTACTTAGAATATGAATATCTTTGGTATTAACATCATTAATGAAATCTAAAAGGCAACTTTCTCCATCTTCTTTTGATGAGATAAGATAATCTCTAAGTTTTGTTATTGAAGGAACTATATAAGTATCATTTGTATGTTTTTCCTTCCAGTTTTTCTTATCAATTATGTATTCTTTTGATTTAATTTTTCTATCAAGAATAATTGCTGAACATTCGTATTCTTTATCAAAAGAGAGCAATATGGATTTAAGAGTTTTGACTTTTTCTATTGATAGTCCAGATGTAATAATTCTTATAGTTTCTTTAGATATGTGAACACATTTCTTTAGTAATGCTTGAGCCGTTTCAATATATTCTTCATCAAAAGTTTTGAATTCAGCATTGAATGAGTCGTCTTTTTCTATTTTATCCAAATCATCTTGTAAGTACTTGATTTTAATGTCAATTGCTTCAAATATTGCCTTATAGCTCATTACAAAAAAAACTTCATCATCATAATGTGATGGAGTGTACAAGTCTGTATCAAATTTCTTTTGTAAATCTTCTATTCTCCTTTGAGAATACTTCTTAATAAATTCAAAATCAATAAAACTTGTGTTGAAGTAATGGTTAAAGACATCACTAAATTTGTTAAATTCTTGAGTTAGGAAATTAGAAAAAGTGTCTTTGTTCCAATGAGAAATGATTGTATCTGATTTTAGATTAGCTAACGCTGTTTTTAGCTCAATAAATTTATCTTCAATAAAACTTCCTGGAGTACAAATAATCCATAATTTTATATTAGGATGTCTTTTAAGTGTTGTAGTAAAACCTTTTTCTAACTCATCACGCCTACTTGCTGTTAGAGATGTATTTTCTTCACTATTAAACCACCATTTTACCTGCCAGCCTATCTCATCACCTGCTTTAAGGTTCAATTCAGGACAGTCTGAATGAAGCGTAAGATAATATTCTGAACCAGGTGTATTATAGAAGTTTTCAAAATAACCGTAATCCTTATATTTTAAATATGCAACTTGAAAGCAAAATGACTCAAAACTGATATCCTTTGCTTGTTGATTTTGCTCGAATTGGCTCCATTGAATACTTATCATACTAAAGCTTTTTCAGGTTCACTCGTTTTGCAAAGATTAATTTGGTCGTAATAAGGACAACCGCCTCGACAATTGCTTGAGTTTTTGCACTCTCTTTGACAGGTGTTTACTTGAGCATTTCTGTATGATTCCCAATGATTATTCCAAATTTCTTCAAATGAATTATCTTTTAAACTATGGTTATCTCTATTGTGACTAGTAAATGAGCAAGGTTTAACTACAAGATTTTCATCAATGTATGCTGAAAAAAATGCACACTCACAAGGCTCAATAAAATCAATTGTAGTATTTGTAAAGTGCATTAGCATTGGCATAAAACAAGAATCAAAACCAATATTTAAGGAGCATTTATGCTTATCAATAAGTAAACAAAACTTCTTTAAATCGTCATTTAACTCAAGACATAAGCTGTCATCTCCTCGTCCCATTGGTTTAAATGTTAAAAAAATGAGAGAGTTAAACCCTTTTAATATATCGTTGTGGTTTCCTTCCAAAATTTCAATTCCTTGTTTGATACTCTTTTTGTCAAGAATAAAATGAATATTTGTTCTAATTCCTTCATTTATGAAAATTTGAGCTTTTGATTTAGGAATTGTTCTAATGTTTGGAAAAGAGATTGCAACTGCTCCAACCAAAGGTTTAATTTCTTTTGCAATCGCTTCGGTAATATGCATTGCATTAGTAGTAAAATTTGGTACTACATTGTATTTGCGAGATATTTTTAATATTTCTATAAAATTTGGATGTTCTAATGGTTCACCACCACCAAGAGCAACTTGAAAAACATTACCCCATTTTTCGCTGTATAATGATTTTATAGCAAATTCATAATCATCTAAACTCATAAAAACATTATTCGGAACACTATCTCGATAGCAAAAGGTACATCCTTTTGTACAATGATTAGAAATTGAAATATCAACTAATTCTGGTAAAGGAGCTCGATAAGGATCATCTTTAAATGTTTTACCCCATCTCATAGTAACTCCAGTCTCATTGTCAGCAATAAAATTATACCCTTCGCTATGTCTTCTGATTAATGCCATATTTAATAAGTTTCTACTTGCGTTGAACCAAAGCCAGCTATTTTAGCAATTTCACCTTTTAGGATATATTCTCCATATATGTAACTCCACAATTCTTCATCCGTCATTTTATCAATTTCTACCTTTTTTCCGTTTTCTTCAATCCATTCTCTACAATTTGTGCCTCCATCCGTGTTAAATTTTATTTTTTTGATTATCATTTCCTCTCCTTCCATATAAATTCTGGTTCCATTTTCAGAAATGTCATTTTTCAAAAACTCGGTTACTTTTTGAATTTCATTATCTTTGCTATCTCCATGGAATCTTGCAAAAGTTTCAACAATATCTTTTTTCATTGTTATAATATAACTAACAGAACTACTATTTGATACAAAGTCATTTCTTATTTTCATTTTGTCGTTTTTTAGTATTGGATAGATTAAGTTTTTTAAGTTTCGCATCGAAAAAATACAATCTACTTTAGGGATTCAGTTTTTTCACTATGAAACACAATTTGAAAAGGATAAACTAATATCCGTCTTGTTTATTATTAAATATGTTTTTACAACATTTTCTATTGCTTCTTTCAAATATAACGAAAAGGATAATAAAATAAAATCTTACAATCTAGTAAAATAAAAAATATGACAAATTTTAGTTGGAGGACAAATTTTAAAAAATGCTGTAAAGAGAAGAAAAGGGAATAATAAATTGTACTTCCTTTTATTCGTTAAAAATTATATTTGCAAAGTCACTTAAAACCAATAAATATGCTTAAAACTTATTTTGTAGTATTACTAGCTATACTTTCCATCAGTTGTAAAAAAGAAACCACTACTATCGAAGCACCAAAAGAGGTAAAAAAGAAACCGCCAACAACAATAAACGCTAATACAAAATCTATAGATGATGATTTTAAATCTTTCCTTGAGGCTTTTAGTAAAGATTCTGTATTTCAAGTAAGCCGTGTTACATTTCCATTAGTACTTGAAGAATGGATAGATCCTGAAACAGGTACGGTAAAGAAATTAATGGACAAAAAAGCTTATGAAATCCTTGATTTTCGCTACCCTAAAGATGCTTTAACAAGAGAATATGATCGTTATACACAAACGGTTAAGTTCAAAGATAATAAAGCAGTTGTTGAAATTAGAGGGGTTGATAACGGCATTTATGTAGATTATATTTTTGAGAAAATAAACGGAAAATGGCTGTTGATTTCGTGTAATAACCAATCGATATAAATAGAAAAAGAGTATTGATTTTTTTCAATACTCTTTTTCTAAAATTATCAGTACTGATAATTTACATTTCTCTAAAGATTGTGTGCATTAATCTTTTTTTATCATTAATACTTTCTTCTAAAGAAATCATTGTTTCTGTTCTATATACTCCATCAATATCATCAATCATATAGATTACATCTTTAGCGTGTTTTGTATCTTTTGCTCTAATCTTACAAAAAATATTAAACTTTCCTGTCGTCACGTGAGCAACTGTTACAAAAGGAATTTCATTAATTCTTTCTAAAACAAACTTCGTTTGTGATGTATTATTTAAAAATACTCCAACATAGGCAATAAATGAATATCCTAATTTTTCATAGTCCAATGTTAGTGAGGATCCTTGGATAATACCAGCATCTTCTAATTTTTTAACACGCACATGGACAGTTCCTGCTGAAATTAAAAGTTTTTTTGCAATGTCTGTAAATGGTATTCTCGTATTATCAATTAACATATCAAGAATCTGATGATCAACCTCATCTAATTTAAACTTACTCATATAATTATTTCTTTGTTTGTGTTTTTATTTTTTAGTTTTTGTTTAAATACATCTAAAATATTACTTTTTAAGCACTCCATTTACAAAAATATTGTTAATATTTACAGAAAAATTAGCATCTTTTTCCAATTCGGGATAGTTCCCAAATTCGTCTTGATATAGACCTCCTTTTAAATCATAAACTTGATGTGCGAAATTTCTTTCTAGATCTCCAATGGCTACGATCTCGGCTTCAAAATGGACTTTTCCTTGAAACAGGACTTCTTTATAGTGGGATGCAAATTTAGTAATAATATCTAAAGAATCGCTTTTTAACCTAATATTTTTGTAAATAAAATCATAAAAATTGATTTTATTTTGCGGAATATTCAAATATCCCTTCAAATTTACTTCTGTTTTTTTTGAAGAAATAATATGTTCTAATCCGGCTATATATGCAATAAAAATATATTTTCTGGTTTCTTCTCTTTCATAATCATTTTGAAAATGCCCTGCTTCAAACAAAATAGTAGGCACTCCTGAATACTGAAAATAATCTCCTATACAATTTAAATTAAAAGTATCATCAAATCTTCCAATTTGATTGGGTATATGTTTTTGTAATTCATTCGTCATTGCTAAAATAACATCTACTGCACGCAATCTACATTCATTATATTCACAGGCTTCATTAAAAGAGGGTGCCAAAAAAGAAACGGTTGCTGGCTTACCTGAATCTCCTGTTCCAAATATTGTGCGTTGGTCATGTAAATTAAAGCAAAAATCAGGTTTAAACTCTTCAAAAATTTTACGTAAAATTTTTGATTCAGGTTGTGTTAATGCTACTGAATCGCGATTTAAATCTATTTGATTAGCATTTACTCTTGTGTAAGCAACTGCTCCATCTGGATTGACTATAGGAATCATAAAAAAAGTACACGATGTTGCCAACCTTTGAGCTAATGGTTCTTTTGAACCTAAAAAGTTTAAAAAATCAAACAATGCTTTAGTAGTTGTCGATTCATTTCCGTGCATTTGTGACCACATAAATATTCTTGTAGATCCGGTTCCAAACTTAATAGAATAAATAGGTCGTTCTTGAACGGATTGTCCCAATATTTTAATTTCAAAGTTTGGGTTCAATTGATCTAATATTACTTCTAAGTCAGTATTGGTAATATAGCGCCCTGAAATAGTTTTTTCTTTATAGTCTGTATAAAAATTCATCCGTTTGATCTTTTTTTAAAATTAATTATAGTAATCACATAGTTCTTCCTTGAAAAAAATATTTTAAATCTTTTCCTAATTAAAACAACCGTAATGTGAGAATCAAATTAACAAAAATGGAGATATAGCTTTATTATAATCACCTAAGAGAATTATTTAGTAAAGCTGTATTCGGGAACTTTACCTACAATTCCATTGAAATAGCTTTCTAAAATGGCAAAATCTTTTTCTTTATCTCCCGAAGGGATTATTTTAGGAAAAGCAATAACTTGTTTATTTTTCCAATCAAAACCAATGGCAACAATAGGAACATTGGCTTTTAGGGCAATGTAATAAAATCCTGTTTTCCATTCAGATACTTTTTTTCGAGTACCTTCAGGTGAAATAGACAATCTAAATTCTTCTTTTCGTGAGAAGATTTTTGCAATTGCATCTACTTTATTTTCATTTTTAAAACGATTAAGAGGTTCTCCTCCTACCCATTTAAAATAATAACCAAAAGGAAATTTAAAAAGTTCTTTTTTAGCAACAAAATTAATATTGATACCTAACGAACCTCTTGTTAATAATCCTATATAAAAATCATGCCAACTGGTATGAGGAACTACAGGCATTACACTTTTTTTTATATCAATCATATAGGATTGGTAGTCTCCTACTATTTTCCATCCCATTAACTTAAAAAATATAAATCGGTATACTCTTTTTTTCATTTCTTTGAGGCTTCGTATGTATTGTATACAA
>NZ_PCMX01000132.1 GCF_002530675.1 Flavobacterium columnare NBRC 100251 = ATCC 23463 | reverse complement strand
TTAAAAAAAATATTATGAACTTAAAATTTATTTATTCAGGAATATTTATTCTTACCTGTATAGGAATACAAGCACAAGAAAATATACTTTCTCAATCCGAAAAACAATTAATCAGTAAAAAAGAAGATTCTATTGCTAAGATAAAATTAAGTGAGTTACACGCTCAAAAAGAAGCAGAAAAAGAAGCTAAAAAAATAGCAAAAGAAAAGGAAAAAACACTAAAAGCAGAAAAAGCATTGAAAGAAGCAGAAGCTGATCGAGTTAAAGAAGAACAACGTAGAATAGAACAATTAGAAAAGGACAAAAAAAGAATGGAAAAACAGCTTGAAAAAGCTGAAAAAGAACGCAAAAAAATAGAAGAAGTCAAAAAAAATTTAGCAAAAGCACGTGACAAACAAGAAGAAATCAATCAAGATATTGAAAAAGAACAGAAAAAATTTGACAAACTCAACCAAAAAGGAAAGCTATCTCCTCTAGACATTGAAAAGTGGAATAAAAAAATAGAAAAAATGCGTGAAAAAGCTGCTAACCAAGATAAAAAAGTAAAAAAAGCGGAACGTGAATTAGAAAAATTATAAAATAATATCTTTATAAGACAGAACTACAGGATACCCTTTGTCTAAAAAATAAGATAAAGGGTTTTCATTTGAAACAACCATAACAAAATCCCCTCCCCAAGCTCCTAGACTTTTAACCATTCCATTAAAATCTGTAAAAAGTACCTCTTTTACAGTTTGTTGCTCTAAAATGGCACTCATTTGGATTTCGTGTAATTGCAATGCCTTAGAAAAACTTTCTATTTCAGCAGCATTTATAACTTCCTGAGTAAGTGCATTAATCGTTGGTATTATGGTCGCTATATCAACTTTTTTCTCATTATATTTCTTAATTGCAGTTCGACTATTTTGTTTTTGATTTAAATAAACGAAATAAATTTGATCTCTGAAATCTGGAAAAAAATCAGTTTCTATAGCATGGGGTTTTTCATCAATAAGTTGGTAAGTTATCGGAGAAGAATATTTCGCACATGCAATATCATATCCACTCCCTCCAAAACTATTTTTAAGCAATGTAAAAGCATCAATCTCTAACCATTGAGCAATATTATTTATTAGTGTTGAAGAAGTTCCTAAACCCCAAAGTTTTGGAAAAGTTAGTTCTGTTTTTATTTTATATCCTGAATGCTTTTTAAAAAAATCTTTATTTAACAAGTATCCGTGATGTAGTATTTCCACTAATGTTGTCTTTATCTTATCCTCTTGAAATTCTTTTTTAGTTAGAACCTCTTGAAAACTAAAAGAACTCTCAAACCAGATACTACCATCACTATCGTAACTAGTCCACTCAAAAGTATTAGGCGATCCTTCTTCAACTATCAAATTTTGTCCAAACTTTGTAGGCAATGCTAAAGCTTGAGCACCATCTAAAACTACATATTCTCCTGTAATCAATAGTTTACCGTTGCTATAAAAAGTTTGTCTCATAGTCATTTGCAAAAAAGTTCTTTACTTTCTAATTTCAGCTAGATAATCTACAACGGAACTATGCGAAACCGTATTTTTCTCAAAGTATTTCACCACTTTTTTTCGTTCCTCTTCAGTAGCTTGAAATTGGTTTAAAATATTCATCAAGTGCATTTTCATGTGTCCTTGCTGAATCCCTGTAGTAGTTAAACTACGCAATGCGGCAAAATTTTGAGCTAAACCAGCCACTGCAACCACCTGCATCAATTCTTGAGCCGATGGCTTTTCTAACATTTCTAAAGCTATTTTGACTAAAGGATGCAAAGTAGTTAATCCTCCTACTGTTCCTAATGCCAGAGGAATTTCCATCCAGAAAGTAAAAACACCATTTTCTATTTTGGCATGAGACAGACTAGAATATTTTCCTTCTTTTGAAGCATAAGCATGAACTCCTGCCTCTATTGCTCTAAAATCATTACCTGTAGCAATTACCACAGCATCTATTCCGTTCATAATCCCTTTGTTATGTGTAACGGCACGGTACGGCTCTATTTCTGCTATACGAACTGCTTGCACAAATTTTTCAGCAAACTCTTGTGGATTTTCAATAGTTTTCTCACGTAATTCTTCTACTTTACAAGAAACTTCTGCGCGAACTAAGCAATTTGGAACATAATTAGATAAAATACTCATCACGATTGTGATGTCTTTTTCTTCTTCTGAAAATATTTCAAATACTTGTGCTTCCTTTTTTAATGTTTTAGCAAATTGCTCTAAACAGGAATTAATAAAGTTAGCGCCCATTGAATCTTTTGTTTCAAAAGTAGCGTGTAACTGATAATAGTTTTCTAAATCAGCTGTTTTATCACGAAGTACAACCTCTAAAATTCCACCACCGCGTTTTTGCATATTTTTAGTAATACTTTCCGTTTCGAGAAAAAATTTCGATTTGATTGTATCAAAAAAAGTTTCTAATTTTTGTTTATCTCCTTGATAAATAAAATGGACTTGCCCTATTTTTTCGGTATTAATAACAGTCGTTTTAAATCCGCCACGGTCTGACCAAAATTTAGCAGACTTACTGGCAGCAGCTACTACACTACTTTCTTCTACGGCAAAAGGAATACTGTAATTCTTTCCATTAATTATGAAATTAGGTGCGATTCCTAATGGTAAGTAAAAGTTAGTAATTGTATTTTCAATAAATTCATCATGTAATTTTTGTAAGTTCGTATCATCATTCCAATATTGTTTAATGATTCTTTTTGTTTCTTCTGAATTTGAAAAATGGGTTTCAACTATCCAGTTGATTTTTTCTTCCTTTGATAATTTTGAAAATCCGCTAACTGTTTTAGTCATTTTATTTACTAGTGTTTTCTTTATTCTTAATAATGCTATTTATAGTGATAATTTTACAATCATCACTAATTTTATATTCTAATTAAATCTTTTTTATGAATAATTGCTTATCCAACTCCTTTTAAAACAAACAACTATCTTTATCTATTTAGGCTTATTAAATCTTTTTTAAAGCCCCCAAATTTATTTTTTCTAAACGTTCAAAAGAGCGGCATCTTTTATTTCAAAATCAACAATTCCTTTTCGTTATAAATATAATTATCAAAAGTACTTACTTCCTAGATGTCATTTCTTTTACGAACATGGTACATTCTATTGATAGTAACCATGAAATTTTATTCTCTCTAATTGACTAATTCTCTTTGATTCATTAAAAAAACAAGGTTTAAAATACCATCCTTCCTTTTTAATGCTGGAATTAACATCAATCCTTATTGTTTCTATAACGAGTGTTTTACGGAACAAAAGTAATAATTTTACACCATAAAGCCACAACCAGAACCATTGCTCAGATGGTCAAAATTAGCTTTTAACAAAAAAATCCGCTATTGTTTAGTTTTTTTTCACTAAAATTGGGCGATTTTTTATATCAACTAAAAAATGAAAAACAAAATTACATCCGTTTTAGTATTGTTTTTGGTATCATTTTCAGCGATAGCTCAAAAACAAGTATCCTTAGAAGAAATTTGGTCTGGAGCCTTTAGAGCACAAGGTATGACTGCTTTAGAAGCCATGAAAAACACAAATCAATATACTGTTTTAGATTTTGATAAAACGTCTAAATCTTCACAAATTAATTTGTATGATTTTGCCACCTTAACTAAAGTAGCTACACTAATAGATAGCAAAAACTTTAGTCAATTAGAGGGGATTGACCAATATACTTTTAGTAAGGACGAAAAAAAAATATTGATTGCAAATAATAGTGAACAAATTTTTCGTCATTCTTTCGTAGCTGATTATTTTATTTATGATACTACCACAAAATCGTTAACTCAATTAACCGATTACAAAGTACAAGAACCTAGCTTTTCACCTGATGGTTCAAAAATAACCTATGTTTACCAAAACAATTTATATTTCTACGATATAGCTTTAAAAAAACATACCCAAATTACAACTGATGGCAAGAAAAATAATATTATTAACGGTGTAACAGATTGGGTATACGAAGAAGAATTTTCGTTTGTAAAAGCTTATGATTGGAATTTAGATTCTAATAAAATAGGTTTTATCCGTTTTGATGAAACAGATGTCCCTCAATTTTCAATGGATCTATACAATGAAGGTCTATATCCGCTACAATCTGTTTTTAAGTATCCGAAAGCAGGTGAAAAAAACGCTCTAGTTTCTTTGCATATCTACGATATAAAAACAGGAATAACGAAAAAAATTAATTTAGACAATTACAACGATTTTTATATTGCTCGTATAAAATGGACTAATGACCCTAACACGTTGAGTGCGCAAATTTTAAATCGCCATCAAAACAATTTAGACCTGTTATTTGTAGATGGAAATTCAGGAACCACTAAAGTTGTTCTTAACGAAAAAGATAAAGCATACGTAGATGTAACTGATAATTTGACATTTTTAAAAGACAATAGTTTTATTTGGACTTCTGAAAAAGAGGGTTTTAATCATATTTATCATTATGACAAAACAGGTAAGTTAAAAAAACAAATAACAAAAGGCCCTTGGGAAGTAACTCACTATTACGGTTTTGACGAAAAAAATAGTATGATTTATTATCAGTCTGTTGAAAATGGTTCTATCAATCGTGATGTATATGCTATAAAAATTGACGGAAGCAATAAAACCCGTTTAACATCCCAAACGGGAACGAATACAGCTACTTTTAGCCCTAACTTTCAGTACTTTATTAATTCCTATTCTAGTGCTAAAAACGCACCAAAGTACACTCTAAACGATTCTAAGACGGGAAAAGAAATTAAAGTTATTGCTTCTAACGAAAAACTAGAAGAGAAATTAACAAATTACAACCTGCCTTCAAAAGAATTTTTTGAACTCATAACAGAAAAAGGACATAAATTAAATACTTGGATAATTAAGCCAACAAATTTTGATACCTCAAAAAAATATCCTGTATTCATGTTTCAATATTCAGGCCCTGGTTCACAACAAGTAGCGAACAAGTGGAATACCAATGATGATTACTGGTTCAAAATGTTAGCACAACAAGGCTACATTATAGTATGTGTAGACGGACGTGGAACAGGTTTTAAAGGAGCTGAATTTAAAAAATGTACGTACAAAGAATTAGGAAAATATGAAGTCATAGACCAAATAGACGCGGCAAAAGTAATAGGAAACTATTCTTACGTAGATAAAACTAGAATTGGTATATTTGGCTGGTCGTTTGGAGGATTTATGGCATCTAATTGTATTTTTCAAGGAGCCGATGTGTTTAAAACAGCTATAGCTGTTGCACCTGTAACTTCTTGGAGGTATTATGATAGTATTTATACAGAACGTTATATGCAAACGCCTCAAGAAAACGCAGGGGGCTATGATAATAATTCTCCCATTACACACGTAAATAAATTAAAAGGAAACTTTTTATTAATCCATGGTACGGCTGATGACAACGTACACGTACAAAACACAATGAAAATGATAGAAGCTTTAGTACAGGCTAACAAACAGTTTGATTGGGCCATTTATCCAGATAAAAACCACGGCATTTATGGAGGCAAAACACGTTTACAGCTGTATACTAAGATGGGATCAAGTCTAAAACCTGTGGATTTGATAAATTAGGCATATAAATTTGTAAGTCTAAAAAGAAAGAATTCTATGTTTCTTACGCCTCTAAATTTACTTCTAAAA
>NZ_PCMX01000131.1 GCF_002530675.1 Flavobacterium columnare NBRC 100251 = ATCC 23463 | reverse complement strand
TCAAACGTAGAAATAAAAAACCATCACAACCCACGGCAATTAAAAAAGCCAAAGGTTCTCCGGCAGAGCACAAACCAAGGAGTAAAAAAGAAGAGAAAGGAGTATTTAGAAGCATTTCAGAAACCATAGACGAAATATGGGATTGGGCAGAAACCCAAGGAACCGCTCAAAGAGACAAACCCCACACCATTGAAATCCCCGAAGGAAAAAGCCCCGCTGTTATAGGAAAAACAAAGGTGGAGAAAAAAGAGGAAAAGAAAGCAGTAGGTAAATGCCCTAATTGTGATAAGGACATAACCGTAGCTGAACTTAGACAAATATTTTCACAAGCGGATCAAATAACCTTGACTAAAGTAGCAGCAACCTATAATAAGTATATGAAAGAACTTGGTATGAACACTTGCTGGAACAAAGCTCATTTCTTTGCTCAAGCACGTATAGAATCAGGTCCTAGTTTACACGTAAGTAGTGGAGAAAATTTCAACTATTACTGGAAAGCCTTAATTACCACATTTGGAGCATTTCAGACAGCAGAAGGTAAAGAAAATGCAAAACTTTGGGGTAGAGCGATTAAAGATAGAACAGATCCAAAATGTGTAGATGTTACATTAGAAACTCAAAAGAAAATTGCAAATTATGCCTATTCACCACCAGCAGAAAAAGCAAAAGAACTTGAAAACACACAACCCAATGACGGATGGAATTTTAGAGGTAAAGGACTATTGCAACTCACAGGTAGAAATGCTTATACTTATGTTAATACCTATACAAAAAAAGAAGGAGCTGATATTATTGCAAATCCAGATTTAGTAATAAGTGATGTTTCCATAGCTGTTTTATCCTCGATGGCATTTTGGAAATGGAAAAAAATTGATACCATTGTTAATGGTAAATCTGACACAAAACCTGTTTGTATAAAAGTAGGTAAAGATGTTGATGGAAATCACAATTTAAAGCAGAATGTATTTACAACTTCAACTTCAATTACCTTTCAGGTAAATAAATGTAACCTTACAAAAAAAGAAGAAGTTACCTCAAACGAAGAAACAATAATACGATTAGTAAGAAGATGGCAAACAGATGTTTCAACTATTGGCGAGTTTACAATTGATGGTACAGATATAAAAGGATATATTTTAGAAGAAAAAGGACCTGACACTACACAATCAGGAAAAGAACAGAGAATTCCAGTAGGAACTTACAATCTTAAATGGCATTACGGCACCAAACAAAAAGGTGTTTTAAAATTATATAATGACGTAGTCTCTGAATCAAGAGCTATTTTAATACATTCAGGAAATAACGCTTCGGAAACAGAAGGCTGTCTTTTGGCTGGATCAACAAAGTCAAAAGATTATGTGGGTGGCAGTAAAGCAAAATTAGCAGAAATAAATGCCTACGTAAAAGAAAAAGGAGTAGAAAAAGCTAAAATTATTATAACAGCAAATTATGAATAGATTAATTATTTTTTTATTGTTGCTAATTTCGCATAACAATTATGCTCAAAATAGCGCTAAAGAGTTAGAAAAGACATTTATATCTAAAAATGAAAAATTGTTTTTAGATAATTTCCCTGATAGTTTCAATAAATTCAAATCAATTTTTGGTTGGAACGATAAATTAGAAAAACCAAATTTACTTTATAATAATGCAAATGAGTATATTGACTATTTCTTTACTTTAGTAATTAAACCAAAATACAAGATTTATCAAAATAAAATCATTAAAATATCAATAAATGGAAAATGGGAAGCTGATGCGGTTGGTTATTTTCAAACTAAACTACATAGTATCATTAAAACTAACAAAGATTTTGTCAACTTATTAAGTAGTCTAAATGAAAAAGATATATCCTCTTTTTGGAGATTTTACTTTGACAGTGAAAATCTAGATTATCCAAATGAATTAAATACTGTTCTTGAAAAAGAAATGAAGAATAAGTCAAAAATGATTTTTGGAAAAATGAAAATAGAAAAAAATCAAGACCCCGAAAATATTTCTAAAAATAGACAGAGTAAATATCAAATTTTTGACAAAGATGGTTACACGAATTTAAGAGCAGAAAAAAATTCGAATTCAAAAATAATAGACAAATTACAATCAGGTGAAGAAATCACAGTGATTGAAAGTATTGACAACTGGTGGAAAATACAAAATAAAAACAAGAAACAAGGGTATGTACATAAAAGTAGAATTAAACTCAAAGAGGAAGATAAATCAGTAACTGATAATTTAAACTTCATTAAAAACCTTGAAAAAAAAGGTTTCAAAAATATTTTAGAAAAAAAATACGATTTAAATCAAGATAATATTAATGACAAAATAATTGTGTTTTCAACTGCTTTTTCAAAAAAATCAGATGTTGATGATTATAAAGAATTTATGGTATGTGTTGTTATTAATGATGATTTATTCCATAATAAAAACATTATTCAAAAATATTATAGAGATAATGTTGCCGCAGGATTCAATGACATTAAGATAAAAGACAACTATTTTACTGTAGAACAAGTCAACGGTTCTGGTTCTGGTATTTTACAGGAGTATACAACTTTTAAATATTCTAAAATAAATAATAAAATAATCTTACATAAATATTCCAAAATTGAAACGGTGAGAAGCTCAGGCGATGAGGATGAAAAAACGTATAATTTTTCAGAAAAAAACTTTGGAAGGATTCTTTTTGAAGATTACAATTCAGAAACAATATCTGAAAAATGTAAAAAATAATTTGTTTAATTATGATAGGCATAATACATTTTTTTGTTGTATGTTACTCGACAAACTAAAAAAAAGTAAATGAGAAAAATAATAATTACTTCATTAGGTTTCTTTATATTTTCGTGCAAAGAAGACATAAAGAAAACAGATTCGGAAAAAGAAATAAAGATTTTCAAAGAATATTTTAACAACAATGGATTAAAAAGTGATTACGATTTTAGTGCTATAACAAACTATAATTTAGGAATAGATAATAGCCAAGTATCTGAAACTGGATATACACAAATAAAATTTTTCGACGAAGATTCAGATTATGTCTTATCAACTGAAGGAAAATACATAAAAGAAGGAGCAGACATACTACCTGATTTAGATAATTTAAAAGAAAGTATTAAAACTGAAAAGAATGCTTTTTTTCAAAATATGCTTACACTAAATAAAATTTTATTTTTGAATGACAAAAATGCAATCACTAATCTATCAAATAGTAATAATGATTTAAAAAATGATTTAGTTATTTTATTCAACTATGAAAAAGATGATAATTTAACTACTACTGCCTTAAAGAATCTTTCAAATGCAGATGAGTTTCCTAATTATTATCTAAAATCATTTTTATGGTTTAATCGAATTGACAAAGAAAGAATAAGAAAAAAAATGCTACAAAACTTAGTAAAGATTAATCCAAGCTTTACTTATGATTTAACTCGTTTTCTTTTTTCTGATAGAAATAAAAATGATAAACAGATAGATTCTAAATTAAAATTTGAAACACTGGCTTATTTATTAGAAATTCAATTGAGTAATGATGATCTCAATGACCTTAATGACAATAGAGGTTATCAACTTCTACAAGAATTCTACAAAGAAGACAAGGCACTAAAAATTACTTTTAAGAATACAAATTATTATCGTTTCCAAAAACTGGAAAAATATTCTGATATAGAAAATCCCGCTGAATCTGAATATACAGAAAGAGGATATATAGAGGACAAAGATGGATTTACTAACATTAGAAAAGATAAAAATTCTTCATCAGAAATACTTGGGACTGTCAAAACAGGTTCTGAAATAGAAATTATTAAAAAAAATGGTGATTGGTGGTTTGTTATCACTCAGGATGGAAAAAAAGGCTATGTACATAAATCAAAAATTATTGTAGATTAATTTTATCATCTAACAAAGATTTCTCATTATGACGATAACATCCAAAGCCACAGTTATTATACTGAGGCTTTTTTTATTTAAAAAAATAGGAATATCTACAATCAATATCAAATTATGAAAAAAAAATCTATTAGTCTTTTAATAATTTTATTTATCATTTTTTCGTGTAAAAATGATACTACTAAAACTGAATCAGTTTCAGCAAATACTCAAAATACAAATAAACAAGGAGATTATAAAAAGTCCTTTTTACAACTAAGAATAACTATAAAGAAGGAATTATATACTCAACCGTTTGTTAAAGTTGTTTTAAAATAAAAAAAAACAGATCGAGAATTTTCCTTTCTAATTGAAGGAAGTTATTCAATTACTACCGCAATAAATGTGAATTATCAAAAAAGCAGAAAATATATCATATTACAGTAAAAGAGAATACTGCTATTGTAAGTATGAGTACTGAACATACAATAGATTATTGACACTGTCCCACGAAATCTGTAAGTTAAAAATCCAAGTCTTAATTTTCTAACTTACAGATTTTATGGGATATTACCCTAAAAATACTTAAACAATCTCAAAATATTTTCCAGGTAAAGGTCTAATCACGCCTTTTAATTCCATATTTAGGAGTATAGAAGACAGCTTATAAACGGGCAGCTCACATTGGAGTGCAATGCAGTCTAGATGTTCTTTGCCTTTAGTTTTTAAAAAATCATATACGATTTGTTCTTCTGTTTCGAGAGAAACAAACAGTTGTTTTTGTATAGATTTTATTGATTTTTTTAAATCCCAGTTCAGATGGTAAATTAAATCTGTGGCATTTGTTAATAATTGTGCATTGTTTGTTTTTATCAAATTATTACATCCTTTACTATATTTATCGGTTACTCTTCCTGGTACAGCAAAAACATCACGATGATAATTATTAGCCATCTGGGCAGTTAATAGAGAACCTCCTTGTTCTGCACTCTCAATTACAATGGTAGCTTCTGAAATACCTGCTACTATTCGATTGCGTCTTACGAAGTTTTCTCTATCAGGATTAGAAGTACTCCAAAACTCTGTTATAAATCCCCCATTTTCTTCCATTTTCCGCATATATTTTTTGTGGCTTTTGGGATAAATTTGGTTCAAACCGTGTGCTAAAACACCTATAGTCTGTAATCCGTATTCCATAGCGCATTGGTGTGCTACTATATCTACTCCATAAGCAAATCCGCTTATAATAACAGGGTTAAGAGGTGCTAAATCTTGAATAAGATTTTCGCAAAAATCTATACCTTGTCGTGTTACTTGTCGTGTACCAACAATGCTAATGATTTTTGGGTTTTCTAAATGAATGTTTCCTGTGGTAAATAATAAAATAGGGGCATCATAACATTCTTTTAATCTCGTAGGATATAAAGAATCTTGAAAATACCATACGTTAATGGATTCTTTTAGTAAAAAAGATAATTCTTTTTCTGCTTCGGTAAATGAATTTGTTTTTTTTAAGTTCTGTATCAAAAAACCTCCTACTCCATCAATTTTCGCTAAATGTCTGGGGTTGGTTTTAAATACTTCTTCTGCTGATCCGCAATTCAAGATCAATCTTTTAGCAATAACATCTCCTACTCCTTCTGTATTCAAAAGAGCTAAGGCATAAAATAAATCAGTATGTAACATGGCGTATAAATAATAATACTACAAGTTACCTATTTTTTTAATTGTTGATAACATTTGTTAATAAAATTTTTAATTTGACTTGTAATTTTTAATTTTGTTCTCTATAAATCAGAGGTAGTTTCAATTTTACCTATTATGAGTCAGTCTATTTAAACAAAATGGCACTCTTATAGTTAGTAAGATTACTTTAAAAGATTATTAAAAACAGATGAATATTGAACAATATATTTCCGAATTACTTTATCGTTATCAATGTGTAATTGTCCCCAATCTAGGTGCTTTTCTAACAGAAACGATAACAACTACCGTACAGGAAAACACAACTACTTTTTTTCCTCCTAAAAAAGTAGTTTCATTTAATAGTTATATAAAGAATAATGATGGTTTATTAGCTAATCATATAGCATTACAGGAAGGGGTAAGCTATACACTAGCTGTAACAAAATTGGATTCCTTAGTAAAAGAATGGGAACAAAAACTACAGAAACGTGAATTTATTATTTTAAAAAATATTGGTATTTTAAAATATAATATTGAAAATCATATTGTATTTGAAGCTTTTGAACATACTAATTATTTAACCTCATCGTTTGGGCTTACTTCGTTAGTATCTCCTACCATTAAACGAGAAGTTTTAAAAACAATCGTTCCTCAGGAGACTATTAAAATATTAGAGGAAGAAGAAAAAGAGGAACCTATCCTTAAACTTCCTCAAAAGAAAAATCCATTTAGAAACTTTCTTAAATATACAGCCATATTAGCGGTAGGTGTAGGATCTGGAACTTTTGGGTATTTAAGTTACCTTGAACAGGAAGAGCAATCAAAATCGTTAACGGTTCAAAAAGAAGTTCAAAAAGAAGTAGAAACTAAATTGCAAGAAGCTACATTTTTTATAGAAAACCCTGTTCATCTTAGTTCAGAAAAGAAAACATTGGCATTTCATCTAGTTGCTGGTTCTTTTAGAAGTTTATCCAATGCTGAGCGTACAGTAAATGAATTAAAGGCTAAAGGTTTTTCTGATGCTAAAATTATGGATCAAAACGAACAAGGTTTATTCCCTGTTTTTTATGGCAGCTATGCTACTTATACAGATGCACAACATCAACTAACAACAATTCAGGAAAAGGATAATCCAGAAGCTTGGTTATTAATAAAAAATTTATAATTCACAAAAAAGCCTTCTATACAGAAGGCTTTTTAAATTTTTATACAAGAAAAACATTATATCTTTGTAAAAAATTTAAATTATGCAACCTAAATATCCATCTGAATCTTTAACTGTTATTACCGACTTAGTTTTACCTGGTGAAACCAATCCGCTAAATAATTTATTTGGAGGTGAACTTTTAGCTAGAATGGATCGTGCAGCAAGTATAGCCGCTAGAAGACATTCCAGACGAATTACAGTTACTGCTTCCGTAAATCACGTTGCTTTTAATAGATCCATTCCTTTAGGAAGTGTCGTAACTATTGAAGCAAAAGTATCTAGAGCTTTTAATTCTTCTATGGAAATCTTTTTAGATGTATGGATTGAAGATCGTGAATCGGGGAATCGCACCAAAGCTAACGAAGCTATTTATACATTTGTAGCGGTAGACGAAACGGGAAGACCTGTTGAAGTTCCTCAAATAATACCTCAAACAGAGGAGGAAAAATCAAGGTATGATGCTGCTTTAAGAAGAAAACAATTAAGTCTTGTATTAGCTGGAAAAATGAAACCAGATGAAGCCACAGAATTAAAGGCTTTATTTATTCAATAATAAAAAAGAAGAAGGTGTTCTAAAAAGCAAAGAAATCAACAGTTAGTTTATCAGTACCCCGACAAGAAGGGTATTACAATCAATATATGTAACTTACCTAACTATTGATTTCATTGGCTCTGACTTTGGTTGACTGGAACGAAGTTACTAAACCAAATTAAATAACAAGATTGCCGCCTTTTTGAACACCTTTATTTTTTTTAAGCAATACTATTTTAGCAAATATTCTTCCATGTATCGTATAACTGCTAAACGTTGAAAATCAATATTTGCTTTTTTACGGAATCCGTGTCCTTCATCTTTTGCTTCTAAATACCAAACTACATTTCCTTTTGCTTTTAACTTATCGCGCATTTGAGTAGCTTCGGTTATAGGTACACGTGGATCATTTGTTCCTTGGATGATAAACATTGGTTTTTTAATTTTATCTGTATTATTCAAAGGTGATATTTTATCTAAAAACTCATACATTTTAGGATCACGTTCATCTCCGTATTCTACACGACGTAAATCACGACGATAGTTTTCTGTGTTTTTTAGAAATGTATTAAAATTAGAAATTCCTACAACATCTACACTACAACGAATTTTATCAGTATAATGAAATGCTGTTGCTAAAGTCATATAGCCTCCGTAGCTTCCTCCCATAATCATAATACGATCCTGATCTAAATCGGGCTGTTGCGCAATCCAGTCTAATAAAGCACCAATATCTTTAACGGAATCCTCTCTTAGAAAACCATTATCTTTAGCTAAATAGGTTTTTCCAAATCCCGAAGACCCTCTTACATTAGGATAAATTAGGGCTACTCCCATTTCATTTGTATAATAATTATTAGCTCCTAAAAATGATGCTAAGGACTGTCCTTCAGGTCCTCCATGAATACTAATCAGAACAGGTCTTTTTCCTGTAAATTTTTGAGAGGCAGGATAGTAAAAACCTGAAATTTTCATTCCGTCAAAACTTTTCCATTCAATTTGTTTAGGAATAGACATATCTTTTTTTTGCATTTCGCCCAGTTCGCTCTCTGTCCAACGTGTAATTTTTTGAGTTTTTAAATTTAATTTATACACATCCGAAGAAGAATCAGCTGTAGATTGTGAAAAGAAAATATTTTGTCCCTCTTTAGTAAATCGCATACTTCCTATTAAGCCATTGTGAATATTAGGAATTGCTTTAAATTGTTTTGTTGCCGTTTCCATCAAATACAATTTATGGACTCCTCCTTCATTGGTTGTAAAAACTAATTTTGTTTTATCTTCACTCAAATCATAGCTTTCTACATCCCATGGAATAGAGGAGGTTAAATACGATATTTTTTTGGTTTGAAAGTTAAATAATGCCAAACGTTTAAATTCATTATCTCGATCCGTTGTAAACCAAATTTCATCTGCTTTCTTTGAAAAGTTAGCATTTGTTTGTACAATGCCTTTATCTGTTCTGTTAGTAATCTCTGTTAGTTTACTTGTAGTGGTGTCTAGCATCCAAATATGTGATTCGTTAGCTGAAATACCTTCTGTAATGAGCAGTTTTTTCCCATCTTCAGAAATATCCGTAATACTCCAACCTCCTCCTTTTACTTCTAAAACTAATCGAGTTGATGAAGGATCATTAGGGTTTATATAATAAATGTCACGATCGGCCCCATTGCGTTTAGTTGAAGAAAAGTAAAATCCAGACCCCTCTTTTTTCCAAGTTATGTTTCCATTTTGAGAACGTCCTCCATCTGTTAATAAGGTGGACTGTCCTGTTTTTAGGTCTAACTTATATAATTGTCCAAATTCATTTCCTCCTGCGTCACGACTATAGATTAGGTATTCTCCTTTTACTGGTTCATAAGATGCGTTGGCAATAGGTTCTTCAAAAAAAGTAATTTGGGTACGAGTACCCAAAGGCTGTGTTACCTTATGTAATTGATTTGTTGATCCAAAGCGCGTAAAAACAATTACTTCATCTTTTATAGGATGTACGGCTGATAGACCAGCACCCCTTGTTTCTGCATATTTTTTTACCTTTTGTAGTAATTCTTTAGAAATGGGTGCAATATTTTCTGTAATCAAGTTTTCATTGGGCAGGACTTCATTTCTTTTGTCTTGTGCAATTGTTTCTATACCTAAAAATAGTACAAACAATTGTAATGGTAATTTTCTCATAATTTATATTAACTAATGTTTTTTATTACTAGTTTGCTATCCTTTTTTGATTCCTTTATTAATAAGATAAATACCAAAGATAACAACGGCTACTCCAATTCCTAAAGTAAGAGTAAGTGGTTCGTTAAAAATAATGGCTCCTAAAATTACAGCCACTATAGGATTAACGTAAGCATAAATACTGCTTACTTCGGTAGGTAAGTGTTGCAAAACATATATTAGGGCTATAAAAGTAGTAATAGAACCAAATACCACTAAATAAGCAATGGACCACCATGCTTGCGACGGAATTTGAAGTAAACCTATAGAAGTTCCAGTAGCTCCTGTATATGCAAAAAGTAAAATACTAGAAATAAGCATTTGTAGTCCTATACTAAAATAAGGGTTGAAGTTTTTAGCTTTCTTTTTAGTATACATACTACCTACAGCCCAGGTTATAGTAGCTAAAACAGAAAGAAAAATTCCGAATTGAAAATCGGGTTTGATAAAATCAGCTAAATAATCAAAAAACACGATACATACACCACTAAAACTTACTAGTAATCCAACAATGGCTAGTTTTGATAATCGCTCGCCATTAAAAAAACTAATAATTACGATCCATAATGGAAAAATGGCTCCAATTACAGCTCCTAATCCACTAGAAATATATTTTACTCCCCAAGTACTGAGTCCGTTACTTAATACAAAATTTAAAATACTTAGAATTAAAATAGTTCGCCATTGTTTAGCTTTGGGCCATGGTGCCTTTTTAAACCAGAAATAACTTATATAAAAAAAGGCTGCTATAAATTGTCGAATAGCAGCTAATTGTAAAGCAGGCATTGCTTTTACTCCTTGTTTTGAAGCCAACCAAGTTGTACCAAAAAAAAAGCAAACCCACATAAGAGCTAGAATAGGCAATCCTAAGGACTGTATTTTTTGAATTAGTTTC
Organism: Flavobacterium columnare NBRC 100251 = ATCC 23463; assembly: GCF_002530675.1. Lineage (GTDB taxonomy): Bacteria > Bacteroidota > Bacteroidia > Flavobacteriales > Flavobacteriaceae > Flavobacterium > Flavobacterium columnare. Next base: position 7,171 of record NZ_PCMX01000131.1, on the reverse strand, counting down.
ATTAATAAAGATCTATATTAAATTCGTATTGCAATTCATTTCTTAAAAAGGTAGAATCAATTATTTTTCCCTCTGTATCTGAATCAATAAATTTTGGTATTTCTAAATTGTTTTCTATTGCTTTCTTTGTATAGTAACTTTTTCGTGTAGGATGGAAAGGAGCTACTGCATTTAATGTTTTCCCCCATACTTTATTATGATCATGATGGTTTAATACTGCTTCTATAATACCTATACAATCCGTTTGATGAATTAGGTTTATTGGTGCTTCTGGATTTTCTAGGTTTTCTTTTCCTGCTAAATGTTTTACAGGGTGTCTATCTTGTCCTATTAATCCTCCAAAACGTATTATAGTTGTTTTGAATTTTGTATTATTTTGTAACATTTGTTCTACTTCTACTAATTGTTGACCACCTTCTGTGGATGGAATTGGTATGTTTTTTTCTGTTAGTATAATTCTTTCAGGCGTATCTCCATACACAGAGATAGAACTTATAAAAAGCACTTTTGATATACTAGAGGTTTCAATATAAGGGATAAGATTCTTAATTTTTGTAACAAAATTTTCATTGCTATTCTTCCGTAATTTAGGAGGTATATTGATCACTAAAATATCGGATTCTTCTAAAAATTCTGAAATGGTTTCTGTAATTCCATCTTCAGATAGTTGAATTAAATAGGATTGAATTTTTAATTTTTCTAGAATCTTTAGTTTATCTAAAGAAGTTGTTGAGCCTTTTATTGTTTCTCCTTTTAAAATTAGTTTTTTTGCTAAGGGTAATCCTAGCCAACCGCAGCCTAAGATTGAAATTTTTTTATCTTTATAAATCATTTTTTAAGATTCTTTTTTAACTAAAATGTAGAAATCATTTTCGAGTGCTCTATATCCTTGATCGTATAGAAAGTAATAGATATTACCTGTTTTAGTAGTATATATTGAGGTAAAATATTCAAAATCAAACCCTTTGCTTATTAGTTTTGTTCGGTTTGTTTTAGTTTTACTTTCTGAATTGAGTTCAGTTAATATACGATAATTTTTACGAAGTTTATTATTAATATTGCGCATCAGATTGGTACAATCTTTATTCATGCGATTGTTATAAGCATTACGACACGCATCACTACAAAACTTTTTGTCTTCGCGACCTACGAATTTTTCGTCACATTCTAAACATTGTTTCATATCTATTGCTATTATCTTATCAATAAAATTTTATTATTTTTTTAAAGAAACCTTATGATCTCTCTCTTTTCATCTATTAACTTAGGTATTTATAAAGAACGGAAAAATCAAATCAAAAGAGTTAGTTTTACGCTACAATTCTATAGGATTGCAATCATTTATGTATCCCTTTCAACCTCTAATTTCACGAATATTTTGTGAGTTTAATATTATTTTTTATTTTTATTGTAATTGACTGTTAAATAATACGTTTTATAAATAGGTTTGTACAGTATAATTTTTTCACCAATTTTAGCTATATTTTTTATTATTTTGTATTGTTCTTCTTTTTGAATTTCGTTTAATTTATCAATAGTCATCATTTTGTCAAAGTCTTCCAAATTTATTTTTTTTACGACTATATTTTCATAAATAGATTTAAACATTGTTACTGATGAGAAAGAAAATGATTTCTCTATATCATATCCTTTATCATCCATTGTTAAGGGTTTCGGAACTGTATTGTTTGATACAAAATTTATTAAATTAATATTATCTGTGTCTCCTTTTAATACGAGTACGTTATCAACTATATTGATTATTTCAATAGAATCCTTTCCAATAGTCAATTTTTTTCCGATCTCATTTTTTGTTAAATTAATAGAATTGTAACCTACTATAAAATCCATTTTCATGATCAAAGAACCATGAATTTTTGTGCTATCGGATTGGTTACTATTTAAAGGGTAATTGCGAGTAATTTGATAAATATCGTTTTCAATTCTATTTCCTCCTCCTTGTGCATTTTTGATTACTAATGAATCTTTACCATAAAAAAGTTTATTTTTTGACTTGTTGATTTCAATTAATGAACTACGTAGTTTATCGTCATTTAAAGTATTAAGTATGTTGGCAATAAAGTATAGTCGGTCTTTTTCAATTTTAATTTTTGCAGTTTTATTCATCAACTTATAGCAAGAATCTGCTTCCTCAAATGAAAATGGTTTTGAAAAATAATCTTCTGAATTATAAATTGCTGTTTTGAATTTAAAATCTTCAACTTTTAAGATCTCACTATTTATTCCATAAATCAGGTTAACTATCATTTTCCGATCGTCTTCTTTTAAAATCTTTTGAGCTTGTGCCTTTTGGATAAATAATAGAGTTATAATTACTAAAAGTGCTTTATTGTAATATTTCATAGTTTTTTGATTTTTTATGCTAACGCACAATATGTGTATGATCTTGTAATTGGTACTTTTTTAGTACGTATTTAAATGGAATAAAACTTGTACTAACGATACACATCATACTTCAATTCTTTATAAATAGTATTTCTCCAAAGGGTAAAAAACAAGTATGTTTTTGAATATAAAGGTAGCAAAAAAATACTTTCAAACGACAACAAATAATTACAACCGATAATAAATAATTAGTAACCGAATCATTATGAGATAAGTACTCAAATTTGCATTGTCGGATAAATGAAACGACAATTGATTTTAGATAAATAATAACATTTAAATTTTAAACGCCATGAATGCCTTAAGAAACAAAGTACAATTAATTGGTCACGTAGGACAAGAACCTGAAATCAGAATCCTTGAAGGAGGAAAAAAATTAGCTAAATTAACATTAGCAACAAATGAAGTGTATTATAATGAAAAAAAAGAAAAAGTAACAGATACACAATGGCATTATATTACGGCTTGGGGTAAAACTGCCGAAATTATTGAAAACTTTGTCACAAAAGGCAAAGAAATAATGGTAGAAGGAAAAATAACGTATAAAAACTGGGAGGATAAAAATGGTGAAAAACGCAATACAACAGAAATCGTGATAAATGAGTTGTTATTAATCAGTAAGTAAAATTATATTTATAAAGCTACCTTAAAATAATTAATTTTAGAGACTATTTCACAAAATGTATAAGTTAAAAGTTTAGGCTTGGATTTTCATATATCTTATAATAATATTTTGTGCAAAAATATCTATTGTAAATTTTAATTAAAAGAATTACACTCGAAATTCCTGAATCTCGTGTGTAATTCTTTTTTCGATCATTAATTTACAGATGTTTGGGGTCTATTTAATTCTTTAATAAAATAGCTGGGTTTTATCCCAGTTTTTTTTGAGAAAGCATTGGAAAAAGATTCTGCTGTATTAAAGCCAAATTCATTAGCAAGGGCTAGTATAGTAAATCTTCTTATTTTATCATCTTTTTGTAAAATTCTTAAAGCATAATCTATTCTCAAATCATTTATATATTGAATAAATGTTTTTTGTTTATACTCATTAATGATTTTCGAAACATATTTTGTATTTGTTTGAAATTCATCCGCTACATTTTGAATGGTCAAATTAATTTTTAAAAATCCTTTCTCGTTTTCGAAGACAGTCAGTTTTTCTAAAATATCGTTTAGTTTTTCTTCATTTATACCAATTTCTTTTTCTTCAATTATAATTTTTTCATTCTGAGCAATTGGCTCAGTTATAATTGTTTTATTATCTAGTTCCTTTATTAATTCTTGAAAACGCTCCTTGTACAGTTTTTTTTGTTTTTTATTGTTCAGAAAAAGAATTAATACTAAACAAATAGATAAGATAGTAGTTATGATTGCTATAATATAATTACTTTTTAAACTTTGAATGGTGGTGTCTTTTTTCTCAATTAAATTAGGTATTTGGTATTTCTTGATGATTACCTTATTTAATAAATGATTTTTCTTATTGATTAGACTATCAATGGAGGTTAATTGAGTCAAATATTTTAAATGGTTTTCTTTATCACCACTCCTTTTATAGTAATTAACTAGATAGGTGTACCCATCTGTAAATTCAGGAAAAATAGATTTAGTTTTCCTGTAGACAGAATCTACCAGTTGAAAGTTTTTTACTGCTAAATTTTTCAGCCCTAATTTTTCGTAAGCTTTGCCTCTATAATAATAGCCAGCAATAACATTTGTACTGTCTTTAAATTCGATAAACTTAGGTAATGATTTATTTATACTATCTAAAGCAATTTTGTATTTCTTTTTGTTTATCTGATTTGAACCTTCATTTAATACAAAAAGGTATTTATAATACTCATCATTTGTCTTTAGAGCTAATTTGTAGCCTATTCTATTATAATAGGAACAAGAATCAGTCTTTTTAAGACTTTTATAAGCGTCAGCTAGGCAAAATAAAACATTGGTATGCAAGTATGAAAAATCATTTCCCGTATATTTCTGATTCTTACTGTAATTATAACATTCTTTATAGATAGGCAAAGCCTCCATTACATCACCATAATGTTCTGAAATAAAAGTTGCTATATCTAAACGACTTCTATAATATAAATCCAGGTCTTTATTTTTTACTTCTTTTACAGCCAGATTAAAATTTTCCATAGCTTCATTATACCTGCCTAACTGTATCAATTTAAAGGCCTTTTCTCGATATCCTGTAAATGGAAAAAATTTACTTTTTGAACCTTTAGTATATTTGATTACACTATCAAAATATTTAATGGACACTGAAGCAGGTTTGTTATATAATAACATATAATAATATTGTGCCACATAAATTGAACTATCACTTTTTACAGCCTTATTATAATAAATCTTTAAAATTTTAGAACGCAATTTTTCATTACTAGTATTATCATAGTAAAGGTCGTTTAATTTATTCAAGTTTAGTTTGGCTAAATTGATTTCTTTGCTTTGTGCCTTTGTTGTACCATAATTTGATAGTATAAGTAAGAAAATAATTGATAATAAATGCTTCATTTTATATGTTTTGCTAAAATTCAAAAAAGAATTTGATAATTTAATTTGTAGGTTAAACTATTGTTTATTAATGGAATGTTTGTAGAAGGAATTTGGTTTTCCTGAATCCAGACCTTAAATTCCTGAATTCCGAGTATATTGATTTGTACATCGCATTTACCTCCCTTTACTTTGCACTGCAATTGTGAAACAAAGTTATTAAAACAAGTAAAGCTTTAAAACTTTAATTCAGCATTATTTGACGATTGGGTAGGGGATAAACAAGTAACAAACAAAAAACTATGGGGACTAAAAATCAAATCAGTCTTGAAATACCACAAAGTGTTTTAGACCAAGTACAAACTAAATTACAAGAATGCAAAACTTTATTAGCACCTTTTTTGCAAGGACTCACTGCAACGGAGCGAATGGAAATTTTTAAAATGGGTGACAAGACGGTGGCTACGGCACAAAAAGTAAAGTCGTACTTGCAAACTAATCCTGAATTTGCTCCTGCTTATATGGATCAAGCCGAATTTTTAAAAGACGAAGCGGTAGTAACACAACTAACTCCTTTAGCAAACATGGCAGAACAGTTAACACGTGACCTTAACGACACCGTTATGTTAGCTGGTAGCGAAGCTATTTATAACGCCTTACTGTATTACGGTCAGGTAAGAGAAGCGTATGCTAAAGGAATTCCTACGGCTAAACCTGTATATGAAGATTTAAGCCAGCGTTTTAGCAAACGACGTAAAGGAAATATGAGCCTTTAACGAACTAAAATAAGCAAAAAGCGTATTTATAGTCTTTTTAAGCAACTTTAACGAAGCTTTTAGAGTTGTAAGCGTCAGATGAATAGCTAAGAGGTATTAAATAATCGTTTTGAGCTCCCTATGAATACCTTTTGGGTTCAAAAAAATAGCTTTTAGCTACAATGGGATGTCTTTTAGGGGAAAAAAGGGTAATTTCTTAAATTAATAAGTAAAAGAGACAAATGGTAAGATTTTTAATAGTACTGATTCAATATATCGTCAATCTTATTTTGGAGTATTGCATCAAGTAAATGACTGAAATTAGTATTGTATTTTTTATTGAAATTGCCATTGAATTTTATACATTCAAGAATTTCAAGTAAATAAAAATAGTAAGTAGTTACTACTTTTGGATGGTTTTTCTCCTAAGTAAATGAAAAACAAAAAAACTTTTTGGGTTTAAAAGTCTGTTACCAAAAAGGAAGTGAACCAACAGACTGTAAAAAGCAGCCTTAGCATTTGTTTTGGACGACAACTAAGACTGCAATTAATAAAAAAACAAATTTAGAAAATTTAGGATTGATTGAATTAACACTAACTGAAAAGAGAAATACAGAAGGAGGGGTCTGGTCTTTAATAATTTTGGGTGTGCTTTTGCTATCTTCTCAAGAAGCTAGATAATCTTTAAAAAAAGCGTAAGTCATTTATGATAAATATATAGACTTACGCTTTAATATATTTTTAAAAATATGTTTTTGATAATTAAGTATATATATCTTAACAGGTTAAGAGGTTTTACAGGAAAAGGTAATTTTCTATCTATGATGTTTGTGATATTATTATATTACTTTTCATTTTATTTAATATCTCTGAATTATGAGTCAATAGGGTATATAAGCAATTTTTACGCATTAGAAATAATTTTGATACATTTTAATAGAAAGGATCTATCGCTTTTAAAAAAAAGTGATAAATATCTTAGAATAATTGTGTTAGAATATCTACTTCAAATTTTCCCAGCATTGTTTCTATTCATAATTAAAAAGGACGTTCTTAATGCGTGTTTTTTTATCAGTATTTTAGCTTTTGGTTTTTATATTAAAGGAATAAAGCAATTAACTTTTAAAGTTAATCCGTTTGTAAATTATGATCCTCTTTGGATTATAGTCTATAGAAAGTATTATCTACAGATCCCATTAATAGTTTTGTTTTTTATGATTTACATTGCAAAAGAGAATAAAAATGACAATATCTTCATTTTCATAGTCTTATGTGTAGCTATCTTGTGTTGTTTGCCTAGTTTTAGTAGAGAAAATAAATTTGATATTATGAGAAGTGAAAATATTGGGAAGTCGTATTTGATGACACAATTAAAATCATCTCTTATGAATACATTAATAATCATTTTCCCACTAATCTTATTCTCATTTATTTTGCAGATAAATTATATGAATATAATCGTTTTCTTGATTGTACCTCTTTTGGTAATTAATTCAAGTTGCTAG
>NZ_PCMX01000130.1 GCF_002530675.1 Flavobacterium columnare NBRC 100251 = ATCC 23463 | reverse complement strand
ATAAAGTATTACCCTTTTGGTAGCTTGGTTCCAAACCGCCACGGATCAAGCACAGCCTATCGTTACGGCTATCAAGGTTCTGAAAAAGATGATGAAATTAAAGGAGAAGGAAATAGTTATACAACTCATTACAGACTATTAGATCCAAGAGTGGGACGATGGTTAACTAGAGATCCTAAATTTACTGCATTTGAAAGCCCGTATGCTAGTATGGGAAATAACCCTATTTTATTTAATGATAAGCCAGGAGATACAATTCGTATGGCAAAAATAGCTGATTTTCAAGGTAAAACGCCCAAATACCACCATTCAAAAGCTGGAAAATCATTTAATTTATTACAGAGTGGTCAAGATGCTAAAGATAAAAATGTTTGGACAATAACGCCATATTATGACAATAAGGATAATGTTGTTGGATATGCGGCCGGTAGATTAGGCAAAGGTTCAGACTATGCTATTGAATACTATTTAGATAAAGGAGATTTTGCTTCATTTTCTAAAAGTTTAGATAATTATCAACTCGCGTCCGATTTATTTCTAATGAATGGTCCTCCATCAGAATCGCAACTTTCATTTATGTCAGGGCTGAACAATGGCTCTGTTTCTGAAACACTTAATGGTCTTGGTAAGATGTGGAAAGAGGCTATTAAAGACCCACAATGGTGGGCTTACACATTATCAGCTTCTATGGGTTCAGTAGTTCAAGCAGGTCAGGCTAGACAAACGTTTTCTAAAAACATGAAATATGCCCCTAGAGTTAGACAAAGAGCAATTGAAGGCGGAGCTGCACATCGTTTTCCTTATAGTTTTGATAAAACTATAATAGAACAAGGAGAAATGATAAAAGTATCTGATACATACATAAAATTTAGAATGGAAGGAACAATGATTAATGAAGTTAATCAAGGTAGCTTATCAACACCTTTAAAAACTAAAAGTGGTTATTATGAAATTGGTTTTGAAAATGGTCAAGTAACACATAGAACATTCACAACTGCAACAGGTAATTAATTATGGAGTATATAATTTTAGACAGCTATTTTGAGGGATCTGGTGTTAGAAATATTGTTTCTGAGGAATATATAAATATTAACGATTTAAATATTGACAAATCCCTTAAGCAAGAAATAAAAGAATGGAAAAAAGAATATGATGAAGCTTTTTTGAAAAACAAATTAGATCAGGACTTGATTGATAAGTTAGATGAAAAAGCTTTAAAAATATGTTTTTTTATAAATAACAACTCTAAAATTTACAAAGTTGATTATTATTATTCTGAATATTTGAGCGAAAGAATTTATTGTAAGAAGCAATAACCCGATCGCTCGGATATGCCCCCGATCGCTCGGATATAACACAAAGTGAGTCTCAACGCAAAGGTTACCAGATGTCGCGGATATGACACAAAGTGATATGCGCAATCTTGGCTCAACGCAAACGTTAGCGCAGAATTGCATTCTGTGCCCGCAACAGAGAGTAAAAAACAAAACACGCTTTTGGGCGTGTTTTTTTGTGGGTTGTTATGAGGAGTAAGCTTGCTTGGTTTTATAATCACGAATAAGTGCGTCAATCACATTAAAAAGTTGTTCTTGTTCTTTAGTCGGCATTGTAGCAATTGTTTCTATGCGTTCTAAAATCTTTTTACCCCGATGGCGCAGATTTGTAATCATAAGTGTTCGAAACCCCGATCGCTCGGATATGCGCAAACGTTAGCGCAGAAAGGTTTTCTGTGCGCACAACAGAGAGTAAAAAACAAAACACGCTTTAGGGCGTGTTTTTTTGTGGGTTATGGTTATCGTAATTATAACCCGATCGCGCAGATATACGCAAACGTTAGCACCAGATGTCGCGGATATGACACAAAGTGATATGCGCAATCTTGGCTCAACGCAAACGTTAGCGCAGAATTGCATTCTGTGCCCGCAACAGTGATTAAAAAATAAAACACGCTTTAGGGCGTG
>NZ_PCMX01000013.1 GCF_002530675.1 Flavobacterium columnare NBRC 100251 = ATCC 23463 | reverse complement strand
ATATTTTTTAGAATCTATACTGAACAGCAAAATTCCAAGTTCTTCCAAGACCAAAAAAGGCTGTATTAGCTCCATTAATTCCTTTAAAATTTGAAGGAAAAAGAGTACCATAAGTTGAATTAGACCCTGGAACATTTTGGTTATTTAGATAACTTCTTGTGGATTCAGTTATATAAACTGTATCAAAAATATTATTCATAGATAAACCTACATTAACTAGATCATCATTATTAAGTCTTATTTTATACTTTAAACTCGTATCAAACAACAAGAAAGAAGGTAGTTTTAAATCATGTACTGCATAACTTTTTGGATACCAAATAGGATCATATTGTTCCGCCGGAGTATTACTGTAAAAATTATCATGGTATTTTCCTGTAAGTGTAAAAGACAATCTTCTAACAGGCTCTACTAGTACCGAAACACTACTCATCCACTCAGGAACACTTCCAATTCGTGTATCTTTTATATACAAATTTGTTGTTTGGCTATTTTCATACTCTGTATACTGTGCATCTTTAGTATACAAACCTTCTCCAAAGGAATGACTACTGTAAATTGTAAGTCTATCAAAAGGTTTGTAAGTTAAATCTAATTCAATTCCTGAATTTCTTTTACTTAAATCATGAGTAAAACCCGTTACACCGTAACCTGTTTCAAATAATTGTTCCGTTGAATTATCTAGAGAATTAGTATAAGCAACAAAGTTTAAATTAAAAGATTTGCTTAAAAAAGTATACCCTGCCTCAATTGATTTAAAGTTTTCGTTTTTAAAACCTTCTTTAATTTTATTCGTTTCAAAATCAAAAACATAATTTAAGATTGGAACTCTGGATACTAAACCACAATTAAACCAAATATTGTTTTTAGTGTTTATATTCCAGTTTGCACCGAATTTTACATTATACGCTTCTAAATTTACATGCTCAGAAGCTTCTGAACGATTTGTATTAAAGATATCGTATGTTACTTTACTGAAATCATTACCGCTATATCCTCCTTGAAGTAAGAAATTGAAATTTTTCAGATTTAACTGCAACTGTGAATACGCTCCATAATACAAAACTATGTTTTCTTTATAATAATCAATTTTTGTTGCGTTAATGGATTGGAAAGGATTCCATAAATTGTCTTTTAAAGAAAAAGTTTCTGTAGTAAAAATTGATTTGCTTTGTAATTGATTAATTAAATAACCATCAGCACCAAATAGGTCATTTAAATATTTTGTGTTTTTAGAGACAGATTTTCTAATATCAACACCAGCATCTAACTTAAATTTAGAAGTCAGGTTGAGTGAATAGTTCGCTAACCCACCATATATTTGGTTTCTAACAAAGTTTTCTGTCAGAGATACCCCAGAGGTCTTAGTGTTCCATTCACTAGAATTCAAGTATAATTTTTTACCATTTAAATTGTAAGGAATACGAGTATATCCTTCCGGTAAATCATTTTCATTGATACGTACATTAGGTACTAAACCTCTATTATAGGCTGCAATATAATTATAATCAATTGTGCTATTAGAGTTTAACAACTGACTATATTCATTAAAAATTTCGGTTCCTGTGTAATCTTTAAAAGAGGTATTTCCGTAAACACCATAGCCCTTTACAGCAAATATGTTTTTATCATTTATTTTATACTGCCATTCTAGAACCAAAGATGGTGTGTGATTTGTATTAGTATTTAAAGCAAGGTCTTTACCATTGTACTTATTATAAGTAGTATTATAGTTTGTATTTAAACCTAGAGCATTGGTACTATTATCTATAGTAGATATTCTGGTTCTAAAATCAATCCAACTTGGAGCACCTATTAATTTAAAAGTAAACCTGTGTTTATCTGTCTTATATCCCATACCTAGGTAATATCCTGTAGCATTAAAAGCTGTTCCAGGAAAATAACCTCCACTAGAGGTATTAGATAATGATAAATTAAGACCAAATCCCTTATCTAGGTTCCCTGTATTTAGATTCAAACTATATTTTCTATAATCATTATTTCCTGATTCTGCTAAGATATAGTTATCGTATTTTTTAAAAGGATCTCGTAATACGAAGTTAACGGTACCTGCAACGGACGCATTTACTAGTTTAGAGGATCCTAAACCTCTTTGAATCTGAATTGCATCTAAAGCATCGCTTGCAGGAGCGATAAACAACCAACTTACTTCACCACTTTCAAAATCTCTTAAAGAAATACCATCTAATAAAGGAGTTATATTATTCTGATTGTATCCTCTAAGACGAAGCCTACTTTTAGAATAACTTCCTCCTAAAGAGGTTGTATATACTCCAGGTAATAAAGCCGCTCTTTCTATAAAATCTTTATTACTATTATGATTGAATTCAGTACTTTCATAGATTGTATTGGTTGCTGTTGGCGATTTTCTTAAAAAAGCTAAGTCGACTAAAGCAGATTCTGATTCTAAATTTTTTAATAAGTCTTCTTCGAGATAAATAATCCCTACGTCTAACTTATTCTGTGTAAACTCTATAAACTTATAAGTAGTCTTATACCCTGGCAGTTTAAAGATTAATTTGCCTGTTTTTTCTTTTGTATTCAATACAAAATTACCCGATTTATCTGTATGAACTTGATGAATGTATTTTTTTTCGTCTGCACTTGCTAAAATTGCTTTTACAGAAAAAAGGTTGTCATCATTACTATTTCTAATAGTACCAAAAACCTTAAATTGAGCGAAATTGGCTTGATGAAATAGTAAACTCAAAAAGAGCAGGAGTTGTAATTTTTTATTCATAGGTTTATTTTTTTAATAAGAGATTAGGGTTTAATTTGTAAGTTTTTTAGTTAAATAATTAACCAATTTTACTTTGTTAGTATTCTTACAATATAAAATCTTTTTCTTTGAGTTTTCTTCTAAGTTTTTTAGGATAAAGGTCAAAAATTTATTTCCGATTGATAATTCGTATTTAGAATAATATGTAAGGACTTTATCTGCCTCTATATTTGCTGAAGCTAGTACTTGGTAACGGTCAAATTTTTTATCTAAACTAATCTGATGATTTTCTAAATCTTCGATTTTTAGTGGATTAAATTCTTGTTCTATGGTTCCTCCATTAAACAAAGCATAGGAAGCCCAAGCTAATTCTCCGCTGAGATAAATATTTTTCTTATCTCTCATTTCATCATTATAATAATATAGTTGTTTGATATTTTCATTTAACTTTAAAATTTCTGTTTTTTTTGAGTCATCATTTAAAAAAGCTAATTTTTGAAAATCGCTATTTGGTATAACAGTTACCTTAAAACCTTCTTTTTTTGTATAACTACAAAAAACTGTTTCATTGGCATTAATATGAATTAATGTCGCCTCATCTTTATCTTCGTTTTTAAGTAATCCTTCGAAAATATACTGACAACTTTTTTTATTATTTAAAAAATCAATTTTTGAGATATTTTTTAATGAAAGTTCTTTTTGAATATTAACCATTTCCACTTCAGAAAACAAATTTACATCACTAATCAAAAATAATTTATCTGATTCTACATTTTGTTCCAATTTGATTTTTTGAACATTCGTAGTTATTCCTGCTATTATTTTTTTTATTAGACTCGAACGATCCTCCTTAGGATCTACAACAATGGGATCTGACCAAAAACTTTTAAGTTTAAACTCAGCCGTAGCATCTGGTTTAGATTCAATAACAAGTACTTTTATTTCCTTGTTATTAAACTCAATACCTGCTATTTTTTTTTGAGCAAATCCTAAGGATGTTACTAAAAATATAATAAGTAAAAAAAAATTTTTTTTGATCATAATAAAGATTAAAAGACGATCTAAAAACAGCTAACATTAGCTTACTACTGCGTAGTAAACATTTTTTATTTTTTTAAGTATAACAATTATTTAAGCATAAACTTAAAACAAGTTAACTTACTAGATACCCTCTTTAATTAGTTAGTTACCATATTTTCTTTATCTTGTTGGATCTATCTACTATATAAGAAACCAACCAAGCTGTTTGTCCTTGTTTTGCGAAAAATAATTTTTTATCATTAATCCCTGGAATATCTTCTAAACAAACTAAAAGAAGAGCTGAACCAGATATTAGATGTTTCTGAGAATAAGTCTTCAAAACGCGCTCTACTTCTTTATTTTTTTTAGCTAATTCTTCAAATTTTTGAAAATTGTTCTTTACAACGGCATCATAATTTATTACATCTTCTAAGGTAAAGCTGTTAAAATTATCCTTCGCTTCTCCCCCATTATAGAGTGTATAAAAAGCCCATACTGCACCACCTGACATATAAACATTTTGTTTTTCTAATGCTTGTGGTTTAGAATTATACATGGCTTTTATTTGTTCTCTTAGCATAGGCGTTACTCCGAATAATTTTTCGTTGTATTCCCCTATACTTTCGGTTTTTGTTTTCTTTTTAACTGTTTCCGTCAAGGTTATACTTCCATAATCAAATGAAAGAGGGAAGAAAACGAAATTATCATTATTAAAAGTGTCTACATACCCTCCTTTTGTATTTCCTCCTCCGATATCTAGAACCGTTGAATTTAGATAATTAACAGGAGGAATACATCCTTTTAGAAGCATTTTACCTTCTGCTTGTGCATCTATAAAATCAAGTTCTTTATTTGTTAATTTTTTTACGGCATCAACCAACTCTTTTGTATTAGATGCCATAGCTACTCCAGAGGATCCTACGATAAAGATATTTTGTTCAGTAACTTTAAATTCATTCTTTATTCTTAAATAGTTTCTATAAACTACCTCTGTCGCAATTTTTATGTCCTCAGGAGCTAATTTACCATCAATAGCAATTCCACGCGCAATACCGACATTTTCTGTCCAGAAGGATTTAATCTCATAATTTCCTTTTTTAATATTGTCTACATCTAGAACAGAAATCTTAATTCCTTTGCTTCCTATTTCAATTCCTCCGAAAAGACTATCATCATAAGATGCGAATGCAAATTGAGCAAAGATGAATGATAGTAATAAAAATATTTTTTTAACTCTCATAGTAAAAATATTATGTTGTTATTTTATAGTAAAAAACAGTACGCAATTTACACGTCTTTATTCATAAATTCATGTAGAAAGAAATCTACAAAAGACAATCTTGGTAAAGTTATACATAAATCATAAAAAAGCAATGTTTTATAAATAGTTTTAAAATCATTACTTTTTTAAATTTTGAATTATACCTTCATTATCTCTGCTTCTTTTACAGCGTAAAGTTCTTCCACTTTTTTAATATAAGCATCTGTTAACTTCTGAACGTTATCTTCTGCTGTTTTGCAAACATCTTCTGAAGTACCTTCTTTTTCTAATTTTTTAATGTCATTATTAGCTTCCTTACGGGCATTCCTAATGCCTATTTTTGCATCTTCAGCTTCTCCTTTTGCTTGTTTAGCTAACTCACGACGACGTTCTTCTGTTAGAGGCGGAACGGATATAATAATAGTATCTCCATTATTCATAGGATTAAAACCAATATTTGCAATCATAATGGCCCTTTCTATGGGTTGAAGCATATTTTTTTCCCAAGGTGTTACCGTTATAGTACGAGCATCAGGAGCGTTAATAGTAGCGACTTGAGAAAGAGGTGTTTGAGATCCATAATAATCTACAAAAATCCCTCCCAACATCTGTGGAGATGCTTTGCCTGCTCTAATGTTTAAAAATTCTTTTTCTAAATGTGCTAAAGAACCTTCCATTGATTCTTTTGTACTATCTAATATAAAATTAATTTCTTCTGTCATTTTTCTACAAATTTATTAATTCAATTTTACCCTAATAAATGAATTACAAAAACTAAATATTAACCACGGTTCCTATATTTTCTCCTTGGCATATTTTTAGTAAATTTCCTTCTTTATTCATATCAAACACAATTATAGGCAATTTATTTTCTTGGCTTAAAGTAAATGCTGTAGTATCCATTACATTTAATCCTTTTGCTAATACATCATTAAAAGAAATACAATCAAACTTTACTGCATCTGGATTTTTTTCTGGATCTGCATTGTATACTCCATCTACTCGAGTTCCTTTTAGTATTACGTCTGCATCTACCTCTATTCCTCTTAAAACAGCAGCGGTGTCAGTTGTAAAATACGGATTACCTGTACCTGCTCCAAAAATTACAATTCTGCCTTTTTCAAGATGTCTAACGGCTCTTCTTTTAATATAAGGTTCTGCTATGGCTTCTATCTTTAAAGCAGTTTGCAAGCGTGTTAGCATTCCTTTTTCTTCTAGAGCACTTTGTAACGCCATTCCATTTATAATAGTGGCTAGCATCCCCATATAATCTCCTTGTACTCTATCCATACCATTACTAGCTCCCGCAACACCTCGGAAGATATTACCTCCACCGATAACGATAGCTATTTCCACACCTAGGTCATGTATTTTTTTTATTTCCTCAGCGTATTCCGCTAATCTTTTGGGTTCTATTCCGTACTGGCGTTCACCCATTAAGGCTTCCCCACTTAATTTTAAGAGTATTCTTTTATATTTCATTACGCGTTAATTTGCTATGCAAATATAAAAAATTAAATCTTTATTTCTTTATTTTCGCGAGTAAAGCAATTTTAACAAAAACTATACAGAAGTTTTTTTTTTATTATTTTTATGACAAAAATCAGTTTTTGTATTTTTTTTAGCCGTAACTTTACTGTTGTAAATAAGCAAATTTGGATTTAATATGGATTTAGAAATCAAAAAACCTTTACCTCTAAATGAAGAGGTCGTTTGGGACACTACTAAAACTATTATGAGTAAAACTGACATTTATGGTACTATTGAATATGTGAATGAGGTCTTTGCAGAGGTTTCTGGTTATCAAGAATATGAGTTAGTAGGTCAACCTCATAATATTGTTAGACATCCTGATATGCCTCAAATAATTTTTAAAGTATTATGGGATAATATCAAAAAAGGCCACAAATTTCATGGAATCATCAAAAATCTTTCGAAATCAGGGCGTTATTATTGGGTGATAACCGATTTTGATTACGTAGTAGATGATAATGCTAATATCACTAAATACATTGCTAGGAGAAAAGCAGTCCCTAGTCAGGTCATTAAAAAAGTAGATGATTTATACACAAAGCTACTACAAATTGAGCAAGTAAGAGGAATTGATGGAAGCGAAAAATTCTTAACTGGATACTTAGAAGAATTAGGAATGACTTATGTTCAGCTAATAACCAAATTAATGGTAGACGAAACTAATGAAGCTGAAGAAAAACAAGAATTAGAAGTAGCAAAAACAAATGATGACTTAGAGCATGTTCGCAGCGGATTTTTCTCTAAGTTTTTTGCAACTAAACTTAACCTATTCTAATGTTTTATGGAATTTATAAAAAGAAATCGAATACATTTTAACTTAGAAATAAAGGTAATTGCCTTAATCACATTAATTAATAGAATGGGAGCCGTAGTGGTTCCCTTTTTATCAAAATATCTTAACGAAACACTGCATTTTTCCTATTCTCAAATAGGATGGATAATGGTTTGCTTTGGTATTGGTTCTTTAGTTGGTACTTTTACTAGTGGTCGTTTATCTGACAAAATAGGATCTTATCGGGTAATGATTTTTAGCCTTTTTACTAGTGGGATTATTTTCTTCATTCTTAAATATGTGAAGAGCTTTGAAGCCATCTGCTTCTTCGTTTTTCTATTAACCACGATTGCTGATATGTATCGTCCAGCCATGATGCTAACTGTTAACAATTACGTGAGTAAGGAAATGAAACTACAATCTCTTTCTCTAATTCGATCTGCCTCAAATTTAGGCTTAGTATTTGGTCCTGTAATTGGGGGATTAATTATATCGTATTGGAATTATGATATTCTTTTTTGGGTAGATGGAACCACCTGTCTTTTAGCTATTTTCATCTTTTCATTATTAGTAAAAGAGCGAAAGGTTCCGTTTGATCTAAATCTAGCAAAAACAACTCTAGATAAATTGGCTCCTGTAAAGGATATTCCTTTTATATTAAACTGGGGCATTGCAATGATTACAGGTTATTTATTTTTTCAAATATTTACTATTTTACCTTTGTTCCAGAAAAATTCTTTTCACTTAAACGATTTTACAACAGGAATGCTTTTCGGATTTAGCGGTCTTCTTTTCATACTTTTTGAAGTACGTTTGATTAATAAGATGCAAGTCAAAAAAGTAAATGAAACCCTAGCAATTGCAATTGGATTAGCGCTCTTTTCCTTAGGTTATTTTTCGTTATATTATATACACAATAGTTGGATTTTATGGTTTTTTATGGCACTTATGACTTTTGGGAATATGTTAACTTTTTCTTATGCAAGTGGCTTGGTGTTAAAAAGAAGTCATAAAAACCATGAAGGTATATTCATGTCGGCATTTCAAATGAGTTATGGCTTTGCCCATGTTTTAAGTTCAAAAACAGGTTTATCCGTTGTCCAATATCTGGGTTACGAAGCTAATTGGCTGATAAATTCAACAATAGCATTGGTAGGCGTTGGATTAACTTATTTCCTATATTTAACTTTAAAAAAGGAACAAATTTCTTTAAAAGAAAAGATTGCAAAACAATTGTTTAGTTAAATTCTTATTCGTATGATTATAGGTGTCCTAAAAAAGAATTACAAAAGATAGTCAATAAAAAATAGTACCGCCCTTTCTATCTCAATAACACATTCTCTTTTAGGACTCCTTTTTTACAAGTTAATACTTTTCTTGTGTTTATTTAACAATGCCTTTGTCATCGTTAAATTAGCTTCCGAAGCGTCCACTACAAGATAAATTAGAAACTCATGATTATTCGAAACATCAATAACATGATATTGTGAAGTCAAGGTAATAGTTATATCTTGTATTTGTTGATTTTGCTTTAGCGCATGAATTCCATTTAATTTAGCACGAACCATTTCTAAGATATAATTTGAATCAAGATCTATATTATAATCTCCTGAAACAGATTTTGAATGATAAATGATTCCTTTATAAATATCAAGAATACTAACAGCTATAAAGCCAGGTAGGTTTTTAGCAATAGAATCACTAAATTCTGTAAGTAGATCAGCCATTTTAAATTATTTTTTTGGGTAGCAAATGTAAGGAATATGATTTTTTTTTGGGGCCTAAAATTTTGAATCATTTTTCATGATTTCTTTTTAATGTATTTTCTAATTAGGTAATGACTCAAATAGATTAAAGGTGTTAATAAAATTGCTAAGCTTAATTTGAATGTGTATCCTGTTAAGGCAGAGGATATAAAAGTTTGAAAATCTATTTTTCCTGGTAACCAAAAAGCAATCCCTAAAACAACAAAAGAATCTACAAGTTGAGATATCATTGTAGACCCTGTTGCTCGTAACCAAATTTTAGAATTTCCTGTTTTTTGTTTTACAAAATGAAAAACGCTCACATCTATTAATTGCGAAAAAACAAAAGCTATAACACTTCCTACTATAATCCACATACTTTGTCCGAATACTGCAATAAATTGAGCATCATCAACAGGACTAATTTCTTTAGCAGCAGGAATAGAAATAGCTAGAAAAAGCAGTAAAAACGCATAAACAATAAGACCTGCGGTTATATACGAAAGCTTACGAACTCCCTTTTCTCCAAAATACTCATTGATTAGATCTGTAGTTAAAAAAACGACAGGCCAAGGAAGTATACCAATACTCATTACAAATGGTCCTATTTCAATTAGTTTTCCTCCTATTAATTCTGCTACTACAGCATTCGTTATAAATATTCCTGCTAAAACAGTAAATAGTACTTGCTCTCGATTTTTAAACATATATGATGTAAATCTATAATATTAAGTTGGATAAAAAAAATTTGGCAGTCTATAAGACTACCAAATTTTTTTTACTTTTTTCGAATATTCTGCCACATAAGAAACCAACCAAGCAATATGCCCTTGTTTTGCAAAATACAATTTCTTTTCATCAATATTAGGTATTGCTTCGAGAGCAACTATTAATATATTACTTCCAGATATCAGATGTTTTTGCGAATATGTTTTTAATACACGATCTACTTCTGGATCTTTTTTAGCTAAATCTTCAAACTTTTTGAAATTGTTTTTTAGGATGGCGTCGTAATTAATTACATCTTCTAATTTGAATTCGGTAAAATTTTCTTTAGCCATACCGTTATAAAGTGTATAAAAAGCCCATACGGACCCTCCTGATAGATATATATTAGGTTTATCTAGAGCATTTTTCCCTGAATTATACATAGCTTTTACCTGATCTCTTAATTCAGGTAAAAAACCAAAGGATTTTTCGCTAAATTCGGAAAGTGTAGTATTTTTAGTTCTTTTATTAACTGCTTCCGTAAGAGTTATGGTTCCGTAATTTAAACTAATAGGAAAGAAAACGAAATTTTCATTATTAAGAACATCTATATAACCTCCTTTTGTATTCCCTCCTCCTATATCTAAAACCATAGATGTTGCATAGTTTTCTGCAGGAATTAAGCCTCTCATTAACATTTTTCCTTCGTTATTAGCCGTAATAAATTCCAGATCCTTATTAATAACAGCTTTTATTTTTTCTGTTAACTCCTTTGTATTCTTTGCTTGTGCAACCCCTGAAGATCCCACTACAAAGATATTTTCTACAGGTACTTTAAATTCATTTTTTATCTTTAAAAAATCAGCTGTTACGATTTCAACAGCTCTTAATATATCTTCATTTAGCAAATTACCATCTATTGATATCCCTTTTGCTATACCAATATTGTCCGTCCAAAAAGATTTTATTTCATAATCCCCTTTTTTGATATTATCAACATCTATAACAGATACTTTAACCCCTTTGCCTCCAATTTCTATTCCACCATAAAGATTTTTACTCTGTGCTACAGACAAAGTAACACTTGCAAACAAAAAAAAATGGGTAATTAACTTTTTAATTTTCATACTCTTTAATTTCAACCTCAATTTTAAGAAAAATTAGATACAAAAGCAAAAATAATAGTAGAAATATTTCTATGCTTTTTATAGGATTTTACATCATTTCCTTTTTAAATTTGCATAACATTTAAACTTAACTTGTATATGAATTCAATTTTAAAGGACTTCAAAACTTTACCAAGAGAAGTTTGGTTTTTTTTCTTCATGATATTAATTAACAGAATGGGCGCAATGGTTGTTCCATTTATGTCCAAATATCTATATGAAGATTTAAAATTTAGCTACACAGAAATAGGAACCATTATGATGTGTTTTGGTGCTGGTTCTATTGTTGGCACTTTTCTTGTAGGAAAAATTTCTAAAAACATCAGTAGTTATAAACTAATGATTTACAGCATGTTTTTAAATGGTGTAATTTTATTTAGTTTACAATTCGTTAAGAATTTTTATTCTTTATGTTTTACCGTCTTTCTCTTAAATGTTGTCGCGGATATGTTTAGGCCTTCTATGATGGCTACTCTAAAAGATTTTGTTAAAAAAGAAGATCGAATTAAAGCGTTTTCTTTAATGAGAACAGCCTCTAATTTTGGTTTTATAATATCTCCTATCATTGCGGGTATCTCTATTGCCACGGTTGGTTATTGTTTATTATTTTATATTGATGGCGTATCCTCTATTATTGCCGTATTGTTTTTTGTGAGTTTTGTAAAAGAAAAGAAGTTATTACACAAATTGACTTTCTCCAATCTTAGTGAAGAAAAATTCGTATTTCTAAAAGACAGGTTACTGCTACTACATTGTTTAATAACCGTTATTACAGGAATTATATTCTTTCAAATATTTTCTATTTTGCCACTATATTACACTGATGTATTAAAACTAGCCACTACTTTTAACACCTATACGTTGGTATTTTATGGATTGATTTTGTTTTTACTAGAAGTAGCAGTTGTATCCTATATCAAAAACAAGGGGATAAAAACATTAAATGCAATTCTCTATGGTTTACTTTTAATGGTTTTTGGTTATTTAGTTTTAGTTATTTTACAACAAACTATAGGCGTTTTCCTTGCATTATTTTTCATTAGTTTTGGCGTTATGCTTACTTTCCCATTTGCAGCTGATTTTGTGCTTGAACGTTCTTATAAGAAAATGGAGGCTAAATTTTTATCCTACTTTCAAATGTGTTATGGAATAGCTCAATTCTTAAGTGCCAAATTAAGTTTGTTTATAATTCATAAATTAGGATATAACACTAATTTTATTTTCAATATTTCATTAGGAATAATTGGAGCTTTACTTTCGTATATTTTGATTAACTTAGTGGTAAAAGAAAGAAAAGACAAAAAAGCTGCTATTGTAAATTCATTCTTTAAGTAATATTCAAAGTTTTAAATAAACTATTTATGCTTGGGGCAATCCATGAAGTAGGAATTCAAGAATTTGACAAAGTTGAAAGTATTATTTTAAAATCAGGTCTTGTCTTAGATGAGTTTTTAGGAGGAGGTAATGGACCTCTCCCTTTACTTCAATATAAATTAGAACGAAATCAATGTAAAATTTATATATACAAAATTGATACACAAATTGTTGGTTTTATTTTATTACTAACTAAAAGAAGCATTATTTCAAAATTAGCATACGATTGGCACATTGCTTATCTATATGTTGACGAAAGCATGAGAAGAAAAAAAATAGGTGAAGCATTATTAGATCACACGATACAATTTGCATCATCAACCAAAGCAAATGAATTATCATTATATACAACTAAAGATAATTTTTCTGCCATAAAATTATACAAGAAAAAAGGGTTTTTAGAAAGTAACTTCTTAGCTAACTACCTTACTTTTAAACTATTTTTAAATAGCTATAGATAAAATTTATATTTAAAAAAAGTAACATTAGACCCTAAAACTTTTTAAGTCACCTTCTTTAAGGTGACTTTTTTATAAAAATATTTTTGTATATTTGATTCACAGCAGACCTAATCATATCTCTAATGAAACCCTTTATCTTTTTTTTGTTCCTAGCAATTGCTACCTCTTCTTGTGGTCCTAAAAGACTCAAATGCGGTCCCAAACGCTGTGAAATTAATACCATCAAAAACAAATGGAATGAAAAAAACATTATTACTTGCTATATTCTTTACGTTTAACTTATCTGCACAAGAGAAGAAAAAAGAATTAAAAGACCAAAAAGTAGAAGCTTCTTGCGGACTATGTCAATTAGGAACTAAAGACAACGATTGTACTTTATCTATTCGTTATCAAAACAAAGTATATCCCGTTATTGGTACCAACATAGATGATCATGGAGACGCACATTCATACAATGGATTTTGTAATACAATAAGAAAAGCCAGAGTTTCAGGAACATTACACAAAGGAAAATTCCTAGCAAAAAAATTTATTTTAATTACTACAAATCAATAATTCTACTTTTTAAAGTCTAAAAAACAGAATCTATATTTAAATGTTACTTTTTTTTCAGAACTTTGCACACCTTTTTCGGTAATTTCCGAAAGATATGTTTTTAACAATGAAAAAGAAGATTGAAATTTTAGCTCCTGCAAAAGATTTAACTACAGGTATTGCCGCCATAAATGCTGGCGCAGATGCTGTGTATGTAGGTGCTCCTCAGTTTGGAGCACGTTCTAACGCAAACAACTCTATTGAAGATGTAGCTGCTTTAGTTCAGTACGCACACCTTTATAATGTTCAAGTTTTTGTAGTAATCAATACCATTATTTATGATGGTGAATTAGAAACTTGTCGTCAATTAATTTGGAAATTGTATGAAATAGGTGTTGATGCGCTTATCATTCAAGATATGGGACTATTAGAACTCGATCTCCCTCCTATCCCACTTCATGCAAGTACACAAGCCAACAACAGGGATCCTAAAAAAATTAAATTTTTAGCTGATGCAGGTATTCAGCGTGTGGTTTTAGCACGCGAATTAAATTTACATCAAATTAAAGAAATTAGTGAAGCTACTGATGTTGAATTAGAATTTTTTGTAACAGGTGCTTTATGTGTTTCATTCAGTGGAAATTGCTACATGAGTGTCGCTAACGGAGAACGCTCTGCCAACAGAGGATCCTGCGCACAAAACTGCCGCTTACCTTATAACTTAATTGATGGAAACGGTGAAACCTTAATTCGTAATAGCCATCTATTATCTATTAAAGATTTTGATGTAACAAATCAAATACCTAATCTAATAGAAGCGGGAATTTGCTCCTTTAAAATTGAAGGTCGTCTAAAAGATGTTGTATATGTAAAAAACAACGTCTCTTTTTTACGTAAAAAATTAGACGCTTTCTTAGCAGACAACAACAACAAATACACCAAAGCCTCTTCTGGAAGTTGTACCTACACCTTTGACTCAGAATTAACGCGTACCTTTAATCGTGGTTATACAGATTATTTTGTAAACGAAAGACACCAGTCCATTGGTTCTTGGGATAGTCCAAAATCCAAAGGACAGTACATTGGCAAACTCATCAAAACGGTTGGCAATTCGTATGTTATTGAAAATGGAGAATTATTAAATAACGGAGATGGTCTTTGCTATATTAATGAAGACAAAATAGCGGAAGGTATTTATGTAAACAAAGCCGAAAATGGCATCATTTATCCTAATGTACTTAAAGAGATAACAGCTGGAACCGAAATTTATCGTAACAATGATGCTGCTTTTATTAAATTGGTAGAAAGAGAAGACAGCGCGATCAGAAAAATAAGTACTTCATTATTACTAAAAGAAAATGAAAATGGTTTCGAGTTGGTTGCTACCGATGAAGACGGTAATATAAGTACTGTTCAATTAGTACACCCTAAAGAAAAAACTAAAAATGGGGAATCAATAGAAGAAAGCTTTAAAATAAATTTAGCCAAAACAGGATTTACTCCTTATACAGCAAATGAAATAACGATTGATTTTTCAGAAAACTGGTTTCTACCAATTTCTAAAATCAATGAGATGCGTAGAAATGTGTATGAACAATTATCTACAATTCGTTTAGAAAATTACGATCGCAAGGAGTTTCAATTAGAAAAAACATCACACCCTTATCCTGAAACCAAATTAGATTTTACGTATAATGTAGCAAACAAAACCGCTCGTAAATTTTACGAACGTCATGGCGTTACTGAAATAGAAAAAGCTTTTGAATTGCAATGGGATCCAGGAAAATCACGCGTAATGACAACGAAATATTGCATTAAATACGAATTAGAACGTTGTCCTAAATACCATCGTGAAAACATGGATCAAAAACTTAAAGAACCTTTAGTCTTAAAACAAGGCGAATTAGAATACAAGTTAAAATTCAACTGTAAGCCTTGCGAAATGGAAATTTGGGAAAAAGATGCCGAATTTGAAATTGAAGAAGATCATTTTCATTGATATAAAAAACCGATGTTATAACAAGCATCGGTTTTTTTATTGAAAGAATAAACTTGTTTTTAACACAATGCAATCTATTCTTGATAATATTCTCAAATATGTTAGCTTAACCCCATAAGAACTAGAAATTTTTCCATCTAAAATACAAATGCAACGATTTAAAACTAAAAGACTTTTATTAATCCTTAAAAAATCGAGTACTATTTTAGATTTGAAGTCATTCTTATTTATACTAATTTCATAGAGTATAATCTGGTTTTATTTGCTTTTTTCTGGTGTTTTCTTTGTCCCTACAAAAGAACCTATTCATTGTAGTCTTCTTTTTCTTCTATGGATAAAATGTTGTGAGCCTCCATTTTCTTTTTAATAGGTAATTCCTGTGTTCTGTCCCCAACTTTAATATCTAAAAAACCGTAAGGTATCAAACTATCAGCATCGAGAATAAAACTAGGATGAATCAAGAAACCAAGATTTTTATCACTTGCATTGGTATACCTCATAAATTCATTTTTTTATTAGATTTTCATGTTGTATAGATTTATCTCATTTGCATTCCCTCTTGAATACATAAACTGGTTTTATCTTCAACACAATTAGCACAATTAGCACAATTAGAAGCCATATTTTGAACAATCTCTTTCTCCCTAGAACGATGATTTTATAAAAAAACACCGCTTTAGCCTCGAAATAAACTATCAGCTAATGATGTGTTGAATAAATCCTTTTAGAAAACAAGCAATTTTTGAATAGAATTAATCGCTTGTTTTTAATTCTTAAATATATCTTATCTGCGCTTTTGACTATAATATTTATAGTCAATCGGGAAGTTAAATAATAGCTTTTTACTAAATTATCAAGGAGTAACCACTTATTCTTGTTTAACCATAATATTTTTTTTTAATCATTGCATTTTCTTCATCATTACCCCCTTCTATTCAATCTGTCTCTACATTATTAGCTGTTGTAAAATTAAAAGTATTAAACAATTTTTTTAATAGACATGAATGTTGTATGCTTATTATATCATCTATACCATGAATTAATTTTATTTTAGATTTTAGGCAGCCTTTTAAATTAGTCAAAGTATTAACTTTAATAAAGTTTATAAAATCTTTATTGGCTCTTGAAGCAATAGTTTTTAAGAAAAAAGCTGTAAAACACTACGCTCAGTATACCTTTCCGTAATTAAACCATGCTGTAACCACATCTGTATTGAATGCCCCTATTTTAGAAATGTTTTTATCAAACCCATAAACATAATAAGAAGTAATCGTCGAATGAATCGTTTAATTTGAATTGGCTAATGAATACATCATTTGATTGAATAAATCATAAGCCCCTGAACATGCTGCTGTATTTCTAATATTCATCCCACTAATAGGATTTCCTTCTATACTTAAAAAAAAAGAAATGGTCACATTAGCTCTTTCAAAAAAAGCATATAAAGACAAGTTCTTGTCATGATTTACCCTTATTAACAATTTCAAGACAGGAAGTCATCATATCTCTACTTTTATATCTGAAATTATATCATAAAAAAGGGATGTTGTATATCTCCAGAATCATTATATCCGATATAATCAGGAAAAATAGTTCTATAGCCCATAGCATAGAAGCAATTAAAAAGGGTTATGTCCTAGAGAGCTGTTATACACATCATTTTCACCAAACATAGTTTTATGTTGGTAACTTAAAACAGAAAAAACATCTGAAGAACTTGTTCTTTGAGGAATCAACAACGTTCCTGAAGCAGTAATTCTCCCTTCATCACAATTTTTAGCAGCATAACTTACTCTGTATGCTTATACATCATACGTCACTAAAGGATCTAAGTCATTATTCTGAGACAGGAAATAATTTTATTTTCGTTTTACTAGACGATTTAACCTCTCTAAAAGATGTAGTTCCAATTTTTCTAGAAGAATAAGATAATTGATTCATGTTGCTCTATTTCAGTTTTTTCCTTTCAATTTCTTGTTCAGAACAAGAAAGAAACAACCCGAACAGACCTAAATAAATTACAAAAAAGAGGCTTCTAATCATTTCCTATCTATATTAAAATTTTATATCGGCAAATACACCACCTTTTTGGTTTCAAAAAAATCTTCCGAAAAGAAATCTACTATGTTATATTGGATTGACTCTGGAAAATCTTGTAACTCTTCACTCAAATCACCTCCTTTTAAGTATAAAATTCCATTAGCCCTTTCGGGATGATTGTTGTTTTTCTTAGTTTTCCCTTTCACCCATTCTACAAAATCAGGCATATTAGTTACCGCACGACTTACAATAAAATCAAATTTATCGTTAACTGTATGTGCTCTTTTTTGTTCGGCCTTTACATTTTTTAGTCCAATACCTTCTGCAACCGCATTCACCACTTTTATTTTTTTAGCAATTACATCAATTAAATAAAATTGAGTTTCAGGGAACAAAATAGCCAAAGGGATTCCTGGAAATCCACCACCTGTTCCAACATCCAGAATCTTACTCCCTGCTTTAAATTCTTGAATTTTAGCAATTGCCATAGAATGCAAAATATGTTTTTCATACAGTTCATCAATATCTTTTCTAGAAATCACATTGATTTTAGAATTCCAATCTTTGTATAATGCCTCTAATGCTCGGAATTGACTAATTTGTGTTTCAGATAAGTCAGGGAAATATGTGAGGATTTGCTCCATTTTTATTTTTTTTGACAAAATTAAACAATTTACGGTTTAAAAATTCTCTCTTTTCGTTATCAATTCAATTTATTAATAATTAAATTTGAACACATTTTTATAATTATGCAGACAAAAGAACCTATTTTCTCTAGAACCGATTCGATGAAGTTCTTTAGAACCTTAAACACAAGAGTTAATAACTACTTTAAGGAAAATAATATACAAAAAACAGGAAACTGGAAACTTTATTTAAAAACAATTGTTATGTTTTCTATTTTCTTAACTCCCTACTTTTTTTTAATTGGTATGGAAATGCCTTTTTGGGTCTACCTATTGCTAAATGTAGTTATCGGAATAGGAATGGCTGGGGTAGGAATGAATGTAATGCACGATGGCAATCACGGCTCCTATTCCTCTAAACAATGGTTAAACAAAATAATGGGAGGAAGTATTTATATCTTGGCAGGAAATGTATACAATTGGCAAGTTCAGCACAATGTATTACATCATACCTATACTAATATTCCAGGCCATGATGAGGATTTAGAAGCAGGACGTATTTTGCGTTTTAGCAAGCAGGCAAAATGGCATCGTTTTCATAAATTTCAACATTATTACTCTATTTTTCTTTATGGTTTGTTAACTTTTAATTGGGCTATAACAACCGATTTTCTTCAGATGAAACGTTATTTAAAACGCAAACTATCTTATGGTGAATTTATAAACCCAGCTATTCGTTGGACAACCCTAATCATTACTAAAATTATTTATTTTTCTATTTGGTTGGTCATTCCTATAGTTTTAGGGATTACTTGGTGGAAAGTAGTTTTAGGTTTTGTGGTTATGCACTATACCGCTGGATTAATCTTAAGTGTTATCTTTCAATTAGCTCACGTAATAGAAGATACAGAAACACCTGTACCCAATGTAGAAGGCGAAATGGAAAATACTTGGGCTATTCATCAGTTGTTTACAACCGTTAATTTTGCACCTAAAAACTGGTTAATAAATTGGTATACAGGCGGTTTAAATCATCAGATTGAACACCATATATTCCCACATATTAGTCATATTCACTATAATAAAATTGCAGAAATAGTAAAACAAACAGCTAAAGAATGTAATTTACCATATTATGAGTATAAAACAACTAGAGCGGCCATTATTTCTCATTTTAGACATTTAAAAGAATTAGGACAAAAACCTCAATTAGCATAAAAAATCTTAGTCTTTAGTTATCCGTCCAAAGTGATTGGTAAATAATTAAGAATAATAAACTATTTAATTAACTTCTCACCTGTCAAAAAATAAGGATTGATAACTAAATAATATTTCAACACAATGAACAACATTTTATCAGAAAGAATTAATAGCCTAGCTGTTTCACAAACTTTAGCAATGGCTGCTTTAGCAAGAGAATTAAAAGCACAAGGAAAAGACATCATCAGTTTAAGTTTAGGCGAACCCGACTTTAACACACCTGATTTTATAAAAGAAGCTGCAAAACAAGCTATTGATGATAATTTTTCTGCATATCCACCAGTAGAAGGTTATTTAGATCTAAAAGAAGCTATATGTGCTAAATTTAAAAGAGACAATAATCTACACTATACACCTGCTCAAATTGTAGTTTCTACAGGAGCTAAGCAATCATTATACAATATTGCTCAAGTAATGTTAAACCATGGAGATGAGGTCGTTTTGCCAGCTCCTTACTGGGTATCCTATTTTGAAATAATCAAACTTTCTGGAGGTACACCTATAGAAGTACCTACTTCAGTAGCCTCTAATTTTAAAATAACTCCCGCTCAATTAGAAGCCGCCATCACTCCTAAAACGAAAATGATGTGGTTTAGCTCGCCTTGTAATCCTTCAGGTTCTATTTACAGTAAAGAAGAATTAGAAGCATTAGCAGAAATATTAAAAAAACATCCTAATATTTACGTAGTTTCAGATGAAATCTACGAACATATTAACTATACAGGCAATTATTACAGCATAGGTTCTATTCCAGGAATGGAAAACAATGTTATTACGGTAAATGGAGTGGCTAAAGCATTTGCCATGACAGGATGGAGAATGGGGTACATTGGAGCACCCGAATTTATTGCTAAAGCATGTACAAAAATGCAAGGGCAAGTTACTAGTGGGGCTAACACCATTGCTCAGCGCGCAACAAAAGCCGCCGTAGAAGCTAATCCAGAAGCTATCAAATATATGGTAGACTCTTTCGAAAAAAGAAGAGGAATTGTATATCAACTATTATCAGAAATTCCAGGATTTAAACTTACAATGCCAGAAGGTGCTTTTTATTTCTTTCCAGATGTTTCCGAATACTTTGGAAAAATCCTAAGAGGAAAAGAAATAAAAGACGCTAATGATTTTGCTATGTACTTATTAGCAGAAGCTAACGTAGCCACCGTAACAGGAGATGCTTTTGGGAACCCAAACTGTATTCGTTTATCTTACGCTACTAGCGAAGAACTCTTAAGAGAAGCAATTAAACGAATAAAAGAAGCTCTAGTTTAAATAAAATAAAAAGAGGCTGTCCTGAAAATATCCAATAATTAATTAGTCACATCATCAATATGATGCGATTGGTTTTGATCCTACACTTGTTTGATCCTACACTGGTCAGGTAGAAGTAAATCAATAAGATAAAACAATTGGAATATTTTAAGACAGCCTCTATAGTATCTATCCGTTTTTAGTTTATTCAGCTCACCTAGAATACAAGATAAACAAGAAGAATTATAATGTAAATCCTTCTTTAACGTCTATTTTTTTACTTCTATGATAGAGGCATAATGCCTCAATATAAAGTAATTCTCTTTTTCTACTCATTCTTTCATCACTCTTCTAATTGGTAGCAATAAGGTTACAAGACGAAGTGAGATAACGTAGTTATTTGGGTGCAAAAAGGCTATCTCTATGTCGTTTGATGAAAAAATAGAACAATATGTAAAACAAACTATATGGCACTAATAAAAGAAAATCATGCCAAAATAGACGGATAATTTTCAAGTGCTTTTTCTAGAATAAATTTCATTCTTTTACGCAAACGCTCTGGTTTTAATACTTTCATACTGGCACCAAACCCAAGAATGATACGTTCTAATTCAAAATTTTCTTTTAAAAATAAATTAACAATGATACTACCATCTTCATTTTGCTGAATAATGCGTTGTGTGGTATGAATCGGTTTAGTAATAACATAGGGTGCATTATAAGCATCCACCCAAAGCTGAATGACGCAAGCTTGCATGCCCTTATTTACCGTAACACCTACGACGTTTTTATAATAAGCATCAGCATCAAAAGAATAATCTAAATAAGGAATGCTAAAATCGTAATCAATTGTGATGATTCTATCTAAAGCCAAGTTTGAAATGGGTTGGCTTCCTTTTTTCTTCCCCACAACAAACCATCTATTATTAAATTCTTTTAAAATAAATGGATGAAAATTAAAAGTTTGCGCCTCTCTAGATTTGAATGATTTATAAGTAATAATTAAAACCACTTTTTTAACAATGGCTTGATAAATTGCATCCAAAAAATGCAACCCTTTCAAATTCTCATTTTTATCCAAATGAATGATGGGTTGCGTATGCGTTTTTTCAGCGTAAATTTTGTCTTCAAGACGTTGCAGTATATCCGAAACATCATTAAATAATGAAAAATCTTTAAATTGCTTCAACATCGAAACCGTTTCTGTTAAAACATTAATATCAGTTTCTGTTAACGGAATATCAGTAATACTAAAATCTTCATCCGCATAACGATAGTATTTCTTATCATAGACTTCGATAGGCGCATTGTAGCCTAGTTTTTCACTACGCATCAATTGGATATCCAATTGAATTGTGCGTTTGCTTACGGAGTTTTCCTTTCCTTCATATTCATACAACGCATCAGAACAGGCTTCTATTAAATCATCAAGTGTCCACATACGATATTTGTTTTGTAAACATTTATCGATGGTTTTATATCGAATTAGGGCGTTTTTGTTTTGAGCCATTTTTTTTCAGTATTCAGTGTTCCGTTATCAAAGCAATGCAATTTCTCTTTTAATATTTTCTCTTGCTTGTTTTTCATATTGCATTCGGAAAGTTTTTGTTAAATAGATGGTTTCTTTTTCCAAGAAATGCTCTAATGCTTTTTTTCGACCAGGATTGTACATAAAATTGGGGTAGATTCGATATTCTTTTCTGATTTGTTTAAAGTAAACTTCGTAATCTTTCCACTCTTTTGACAAGATTTTCAAATCAAAATCAATTAGCCAATTTATGTCTTCCACTAAACTATGTTCATGCAATTTTGTCGCCAATATCATTTCAAAAACCAAGTCCTTATTAATTTTTGTGTTTGTAGGTAAAATTGAAACAGCAAATTCCGCACTTTTTAATTCATTTTCTTTACTTGTAGCTTTATATATATAATCGTGATAAAAAATAGAATATAAAATTTCATGAGGAAATTGTAGGCAATCCTTATATTTTTCAAAACATACTATCATTTCTTGTAGGTGATTTAAGTTATGATAATGTCTTGATTTTTGTGTGTAACCCTTTTGTAAATTATCCCAATGTGAGGTTGTTTCTATCTGATTAAAGCCTATTTTAAGTAATAATTCGGAAAAGATATGTTCTAAATACATATTGTTGTTTTACCAAAAATAAAAACTAAATTTCACTACGCAAAATAACTACGCACTTAATTTAAAATCTTTGTAAAAGAAAATAATTAGCCTGATAGCTTCATCGAAAAATCATCAGGTTCACAAAAGAAAAAATTATGAATACACCAATAAACGGAAACGACTTACTAGCATTAGGTTTTCAATCTGGTTCAGCATTAGGAGTTGCATTAAAAATAAATAAAAAGCGATTAGGGTTTACTCGCGAAGAAATGATCGAAAATTATAAAAAAGTTTTGGAATCACCAGAAAACTACCTAGAAGATAAAAATTTCAGCACGTTGGCTTCGGCACTGATAGAACAAGCCAATGAAAAGCCTGAAGATTTCATTTCGTTAAATCCAACTCCAGAATCTTTTGCACTTTACGGAGAAAAACACATTGAGGAAGGCGCAAAAAAGCAAATGGAAATTGCCATGAAACTTCCTGTTACTGTGGCTGGTGCCTTAATGCCTGATGCACATCAAGGGTACGGTTTGCCTATTGGAGGAGTTTTAGCCACAAATAATGCGATAATTCCCTACGGTGTTGGTGTGGATATTGGTTGTCGAATGGCATTATCAGTCTAT
This sequence comes from Flavobacterium columnare NBRC 100251 = ATCC 23463, assembly GCF_002530675.1. Taxonomy (GTDB): domain Bacteria; phylum Bacteroidota; class Bacteroidia; order Flavobacteriales; family Flavobacteriaceae; genus Flavobacterium; species Flavobacterium columnare. The sequence goes on along the minus strand of NZ_PCMX01000013.1, from coordinate 51,451 downwards.
GATATTCCAGAATTGTTTTATTATGAAAACGAAGCTAAATTTAAAAGAGAATTAGTTGCCCATTCTAAATTTGGTGCCGGTCATGGTTATCACGGACAATACAAAAGTGATCATCACGTATTAGAAAATAAAGCATTTAATGAAAATGCCTTTTTAAATAATTTAAAGGATAAAGCTTGGTCGCAATTAGGAACTTCTGGTGGTGGAAATCATTTTGTTGAATTTGGAATCATGGAATTTGAAAAAGACGATGCTGTTTTAAATATTCCAAAAGGAAAATATGTGGCGCTTTTAACACATTCAGGATCAAGAGGATTTGGAGCAACCATTGCGGGACATTATACAAAAATGGCAAAGCAAGTTTGTAAACTGCCCCACGAAGCGAAAAATTTAGCCTATTTAGATTTGAATTCTGAGTTAGGTCAAGAATATTGGATAGCCATGAATTTGGCAGGTAATTATGCCTCAGCATGTCACGAAATTATTCATGATAAAATAGGAAAAGCTTTAGGAGCAACGGTTTTAGCCAAAGTAGAAAACCATCATAATTTTGCTTGGAAAGAAATCTATAACGGAGAAGAAGTAATTGTACACCGAAAAGGAGCAACCCCTGCAGGAAAAGGAGTCATGGGAATTATTCCTGGAAGCATGACAGCACCAGGTTTTTTGGTTAGAGGAAAAGGAGATGAAAAAGCCATTAATTCGGCATCGCATGGTGCAGGCCGACAAATGAGCAGAACCCAAGCTATTAAAAGTATTACCCAAAGTGATATGCAAACCATTTTGAAAGATCACGGCGTAACCCTTATTGGTGCAGGTTTAGACGAAGCCCCTATGGCTTATAAAGATATCAACCAAGTGATGGCATCACAACAAGATTTAGTTGATGTGGTTGCAAAATTCACGCCTAAAATGGTTCGTATGGCCGATGACGGGAGTCGTGAGGATTAATTTTTACACTGATGGTTTACAAAACCTGTCAGGTGTAACCAAATACGGAGGTTCAAATCCTCCCTTAGCGACAGTAAGACTTCGTAGTTTAAATTGGGAAAACATTTAGATAAATATTTAGAAACAAACCGCATATTTCTATACGGTTTTATAGTATTAATTTTATTAAATTTGAGAAACATGCAAACAAATACACTAAACAAACTAAAAGAAATCGAACGAGAAAAAGGTGTAGAAATCCTCTATGCGGTCGAATCAGGCAGTCGTGCTTGGGGCTTTGCCTCACCCGATAGTGATTATGACATTCGTTTTATCTACAAACACGATTTAGACTATTACCTATCCCTTTGGGAACAACCTGATACCATCGAGTTTATGACCACCGACAATTTAGACGGTAGCGGTTGGGACTTACGGAAAACCGTAAGGTTATTAGCAAAATCCAATGCACCTTTGTTGGAATGGTTGTCTTCGCCTGTGGTGTATTATGAAAATGAAACATTTATAAACCAAATGCGAGCCTTGGCAAAAGATTGTTTTTCGCCAGTGGCGTGTTTGCATCATTATTTGGGAACCACCAAAAATTTCATGGAAGTATGCCAAGCCGAAGAAGTAAAACTCAAAAGTTATTTCTACGCTTTGCGTACGGCTCTAGCAGGAAAATGGATTATAGAAAAGAACCGTTTTCCGCCAGTAGATTTTATGGAATTATTGCCTATAGCACCACATAACCTACAAGAAAAAATAAAAGAATTAATGCAAATAAAAGCCAACCAAGACGAAAAGTATTTGCACCCAAAAGAGGTTTTGATTACTGATTTTTTGCAGGAAACGGTGGTTTTTAACCAAGAACATGCGAATAGTTTGGGAAGTGATGAGAAGATGGCGGAGGAATTGGATGGGTTTTTAAAAGTTTGATAAAACAAAATGAAAATAGAATCAATACACATTAGTAATTTCAGGTTGCTAAAAGACTTTAAGTTAGATTTAGAAAAAACTTTATCATTAGTATTAGGAAAAAATAATACAGGAAAGACTTCTATTTTAACGTGCTTAGAAAAATTTATCAATAGCGAAAGCGATAAAATTAAAGCGGAAGATTTTAATTTAGACTATAAAAAAGAAATTGAAAGTCTCATTACAAGTCCTGAACAAATTGAAGATAAAGAGGAATATGACAAAACCCTCTACGGCATCAAGTTAAGATTAGTTTTATTCTATGATGGAGATGATAATACCAGTACAATCTTTGATTTAATGATGGATTTAGAACCTGATCACAACAAGATTGTTTTGGGTTATGAATATTCTTTGCATTTCAATGATTATGAAGAAATGCGAAAAGAGTATAAATCTTTTCTTAATAATGAAAAAGAAAAGGTAGCTAAAAAGAAAAATTATTTAGCCAAAACTTTTGAATACTTTTTCAAAACCAATCAAGACAAATTTTTTAAAAGAAGATGGAAAAGTATTGACTACGATTATGATAACAATATAATCCTTGAATCAAATTTTAATGATTTAGAAAAAAGCAAGCTCAAAAATAATTTGAAAGACATCATTAATTTCAAATATATAGATGCTAAAAGAGGAGTAACAAATAAGGATAACGATAAAACCTTATCTACACAAACATCAGAAATATATGAAAGAAGTGAGAAAAATGATGCTGATGAAGAAAAAATCCAAGAATTCAATGAGGCAATAGAAGAAACAGATGAAAAATTAAGTGAAGTTTATAAGGATTTATTTAGTGAAACAATTGATACTGTAAGAGAGTTTGGAGGCATAAAAAAAGAAGAATCCATAATCAAAATTATTTCAAACTTAAAACAAAAGGAGTTATTGAAAGGAAATACTACGGTAGTTTATAATCATAATGAGACCGATTTTCCTGAACAGTATAATGGTTTAGGTTATATGAACCTTATCAGTATGATTTTCCAAATCAAAATTTTAGTCTCAGAATTTGCGCGAAAAAGAGACGAAAATCCAGCGAGTATAAATTTATTATTAATTGAAGAACCCGAAGCCCATACACATCCACAAATGCAGTATGTCTTTATTCAAAACATTGCGAATCTTTTAAATAAAGGAATTCCAATAGAAAAAGATGTAAATGGGAAAGTTATAAAAAGTCAACCTTTTCAATATATTATTAGTACACACTCTTCACACATTGTTGCGAATTGCCAAGATTTTAATACAATAAAATATTTGAAGAAAGAAGCTATTAATGACATTAAAGCAAAAAATTTAAAAGACTTAGAAAAGGAATATAATAGAGAAGGAGAAGAAGGAAGGAAAAACTACCGTTTTTTAAAACAGTATTTAACACTAAATAGAACCGAACTATTTTTTGCTGATAAAGCAATTTTTATAGAAGGTGATACCGAAAGAATTTTATTACCAGCAATGATGCAAAAAATAGATAATGAAGAACCAATAGCAGAAAATGAACTTAAATTATTATCTCAAAATATTTCAATTGTTGAAGTTGGCGCGCATTCTCAGATTTTTGAAAAGTTTATTGATTTTATTGGTGTAAAATCTTTAATAATAACTGATATTGATAGTTTTTATAAAGAACAAGCAAAAGATAAAGATGGTAAATTAAAGTTTGAAAAAGACAAAGATGGTAATAATACACCTGTGATGGAACAAAAAAAATGCCCTGCTAATCATATTAGAGCAGATAAAACATCAAACTCTTCACTTCGTTATTACTTTGGAAAAACACCAAATGACCTAGATTTTTTCAAAAAATTAAATTTTGAAGATAAAATATTAAAAAAAGAGATTGATAAAAAATGGAAACAAAACGCTTTAGGTAATTTATTAATTACTTATCAAACAGAAGAAGAAAGTTATCACGCATATAGTTTTGAAGATGTCTTTTTTCATATCAATCAAGATTTTATTTGTAACAACACTTTTCAAGAATTAACTGATGTTGGGCATAATAAATTCATAAAATATAAAGATGCATTTAAATTAGCTGAAAAAGGAGTTAAAAAAAAGCCCGGACTTGCAATAGATATCTTATTAAATAGTGATGAAAAATTTTCAAATTGGCAAATACCAAATTATATTAGAGAAGGATTATTATGGTTACGAAAAGACTAGAACTAAAAGACAAACAGCCTGAAGTTTTTCAAATTTTACAACATATAGATAACCGAAACCATTTTTTATTAAGTGGTGGTGCAGGAAGTGGAAAAACGTATTCTTTGGTTTCTATTATCAGACAAATTCTGGAAGAACAACCTACAGCGCAAATCGCTTGTATTACCTATACTAATGCAGCAGTAAAAGAAATCGAAGAAAGGGTTAATCATAAAAAATTAAAAGTTTCAACTATACACGATTTTCTTTGGGATTGTATTAAAAATTTTCAAAGAGAGCTTAAAAAATGTGTTATAGATTTAGCTAAAAATGATAGTATAACCAGTTTTCAATTGGATAATCCCGACATATCCATTTTTGAAGGGAAGAAGATTGAATATAAAGAATTTGTTAGGTTAACAGAAGGCATTATTTCACACGATGAATTGTTGATTTTGGCAGAAGCTATGTTTGCTAACTACCCTAAACTTTGTGATAACATCAATGACAAGTTTAATTTTATTTTTGTTGATGAATATCAAGATACCGACAAGCTTGTTGTTGAAATTCTATTAAATCATTTATCTCGTTCTAAAAAAATGAACAAAACAATAATTGGTTTTTTTGGTGATGCAATGCAATCCATTTATGAGGACAGAATTGGTAATTTAGATGAGTATTTAAAAAAAGAAGATACTAAACTAAAAAAAGTTATTAAAGCTGAAAACAGAAGAAATCCTCAAAAAGTGATTGATTTAGCGAATAAATTGCGCACAGATACGGTAACACAGCAGGCTTCAAAAGATCTAAAAGCTCCCAACATGCTTACGAATGGAAATGTAAAAGAAGGTAATGTTTTATTCTTACATTCAACAAAATCTGATTTACCAAAACTCAAAAAGTATCTTTCTACTCTTGATATTGATGTAAAATGGAATTTTGACGATTCTAAAAACACTAAAGAATTAAACTTAACCCATAATCTTATTGCATCACAGGCAAATTTTTCAACATTGATGAATATTTATGATAAAGAACCGATACTCTCGCTTAAAGCCGACATTGTAAAAGGAATCAAAGAAAATAATTTAGTTTTTGAAGAAAATATGACATTTGACGAAGTTGTAAATAAATCAGATTTAAAAGCTCAACCATATTTAATGGAAGAAATACTTTCTAATAAAATAGCTCTCGAAGAATTTAACAAAATTAAAAAATTAAAAAAAGAAGATTTTCAGCTTTTAGAATTCGAGAATGACTTATTAGGCAAATTAAAGGAAAAAGTGTCTAATGTTACTAAAAAAAATTAAATGATTTAGAAACAATAGAAGATATAGTTAATAGCATAAATTTTAAAATTAAGGTAAGTAAAAAAGACAAATTACTCTCTAATGAAGAAAATAAATTATTGTATGAAAAACTTAGGGATAAGCCTTTTATTGAAGTAAAAAAAATATATATTGACAAGGATCATCTTATTGATGATAAAAAAGAAGTAGAAGATGAAGAAAGCAAGAAAGGTTCAAAACGAGATAATTTGATTAAACATCTTTTCAAAATTCAGCATACTTTATCGTATTATGAAAATAAAAATTTCCCTGAATTTTTTAGAATTATGAAAAAGAATAATGTTGGATATAAGATAAATAGCATTAAAGAGAAAGAGCAACTTAAAGAAAATATTGAAAAGCTTTTAAAAAACAATAAAATCACAATTGGGGAAGTTATTGACAAGGCAGATGAATTAGGAATCGTTATCAAAAATGACAAGCCATTAAACGATTTTAGAGAATCCAAAGGATATATATACGATAGGGTTGCACAAGTTCCCTACCAAGAATTTATCAATTTGTATAATTACTTAGAAGGATTTACACCTTATTCCACACAACATAAAACCAAAGGTTCGGAATATGATAATGTTTTAGTTGTATTAGATAATGCGGATTGGACAAAATACAGTTTTAAACATTTATTTGAAAACACAAAAGATAAAGAGAAAATTATTGAAAGAACACAAAAGCTATTTTATGTTTGTTGTACAAGAGCAAAAGAAAATTTAGTTGTTTTAGCATTGTCAGATATGAATGACAAAGCAATTGAGAATGTCAAAAAATGGTTTGGAGAAGAAAATGTTTTGCCAATAGAAGATTTTTTGAAATGTTAAAAATATCTCCTTGCCTCCATTAGGTTATTACAATCCGCATTACAAATGGGTAAAACCGCTCGTCTTACGATTCGAGTTAGTAATAGGGAAGAATTATTAGCCATAAAAACAGGATCAATTAATTATGATCAATTAATGCAATCCGCAGAAACTCTTTTACAAGCCATAGAGGAGGTTTATGATAACGTAAATTTGAAAGAAAAACCTAATTATAACCAAGCAGAAGACCTACTTATTAAAATGCGAAATACACTATATACCTAATTTTTTTTAGATTTTTTTAACAATTAGGTACAGTTCTTGTTGTAGACATACTAACTAAAAACAATAGATTATGAGCGAAACAAGAAATTCCTTTGGAAGAAATCCTATAACTCGTAAATGCCAAAATCGTAACCCAAGAGTAGACCTTACTGCTATGGTAAGTATTTCTTTTTTATTAATTGTGTTCTTTATGTTGACCTCTTTTTTATCACGTCCGAACGGATTAAGTTTAGGAATGCCTAGCAAAAGAAAATGTATTTATGATAGATGTCCAACCACTGCCTATAATAGAGAATGTACCATATTATTAAAAGAGGATGCTATTATTTTATATCAAGGTCTTTTAGAATCACCTCTTGAAAAACCAAAAAGGTTTTCATATAAAAATAACGGTTTAGCAAAAGAAGTAATGCGTAAAAACACTCTCATACAAAAACAATCGGGTAATTCTAAAAAAGGACTTATTCTTTTAGTAAAATCATCTAAACAATCCAATTATGGAAATTTAGTGCACGTATTAGATCAATTAACGATAGCTAAAACAGCTATTTATAATGTTATGGATATTACACCGGCAGAAGAACTATTTTTAAAAGACAAATAAACTTCGCTTTTTTAAAAATCATTATACATCTGCTCTATAAAAACCTCAAAACAATCCATCTGTTTAAACAAATTGGTCCTAAAACCATATTAAGGATCTATTTCATATACCATCAAACAGATATTCAAATGTTTTGAATCTACGGCATTATAAACAATCCTTTTTAAAATAAAAATATTCCCAGCGTCCTCACCAAAAGGACGCTTTTTTTATACTGAAAGTCTACCTCATCTATACTTATAAAAGATACATACAAAACACGAATAAGTTTCTTTTAATACCTAGTTTACTCCTGTCTTAAGAATATATATATTATTATTCTAGCCCTTGCTTTTAATCTAAAAAAGAACCTATAGAACATTATTTAAAAACTACGCAAAATAATTACGTAGTTTGTTTTGAATCTTTGTTCAACGAAAAAAGTTCTTAGAAATATAAAAAATATGTATCAAAATATCAAACAAGTCCAGTTGGGTGTTTCTGTATAGCACTAATGTGGTAAGAGTTACGCTTGCTGCGTATTACAACTTACTATGCAACTTGATTTGATGGTTTAAGTATTTGCCAAAAAATACTGATTTTGTAGGTTCGAATCCTATTTCTTCCTTTAGCTGAAGAATGGCGGATTCTGTAATCAAAAGCATCGGTTCGAATCCGATACGCAATTCATTGCGTTAGCTCAGTTGGTTAGAGCACTACATTTTTTATGTAGCATTATTGAAAGAGTAGGAATCTCTCTTTAAAAAGATTCTCAATTCAAAAAAATGTTCTGAACGGAACAAGTTTATACCTCTTTATACAATTTATCCAATAAATAGGTATAAACACTTTAGAAAAAGCTTGAATTAGGCACGTTTTTACGGAACGATTGATTAGCTTTTAGATTAAAATGTATGCTTTTTTTAATACAAAAAAAGAGTACTAAAATAATTTGAAACCTTTTAAATGAGGACAGTAAAACTACTTATTTCCGCTTTGATAAAAGCCCTTCCGTTCAAACATTTTTAAACCCATATTAAAAATTTATTATAGATAAAATGACTTTGGATTAAAAAAATACTTCATTTTTTATCTTCAATGTAGTAACACTACAGTTGCGGAAAAAAATCTGTGCCTTTTTATTCTTTGCCCTTTTGTCTTCATTATAAAATCCAATACATCATCTAAGTCAAACACAGATAAAAAAATAAAATATGATACAAAAAATTAACATCAAAACCTTTCAAGTAGGTTTGGTTTTTAAAAATGATAAACTAACAAAAGTCTTGACAGAAGGAAAACACTTTTTGTTTGGAACACAATTACAAGTACTCTATTTTGATATGCGCACTCCGTTTGAAACCACGTGGGATCTAGATCTTTTATTAACAAACGATTCCTTAGCTCAAATGTTAGAAGTGGTTGAGGTAGCGGATTATGATGTAGTATTGCAATTTGTTAATAAGAATTTTCAAAGTGTTTTAAAAAAAGGAAAATACGCTTTTTGGAAAGGAATTTACCATTATCAGTTTATGACTTATAACATGATGAATGAGTTTATACCGCCAACGAATTTAGATTTGTTATTAGAACATCCAGATTTAGCAACTTTACTAAATATAATAACAGTTAAGGATAACGAAATCGTTTTGCAATACGTAAATGATAATTTCAAAGAAGTTTTAACCGCTGGTAAATACGCCTTTTGGAAAAGTTGTACCCAATATGATTTTAAATGGTTTGATTTGAATGCAACTGAAACGATTGAAAAAATAGATAAAAAATTATTAGAGCATCCTAAAATAAGATCCTTTGTTCAAAAAATAGAAGTTTTAAATTATGAAAAAGGCTTATTATTTATTAATGGAAAATGGACTGAAGTTTTAGAATCTGGAATTTATAATTTTTGGAACAACGGAAATCTATTAGAAGTAAAAGTAGCAGACCTCCGTCAACAACAAATGGAAATTTCAGGGCAAGAAATACTGACTAAAGACAAAGCAAATTTAAGAATTAACTTTTTTGTGAAATACCAAGTTACAACTATTGAAAAAGCCTTAATAGCTAATAAAGATTACGAAAAGCAATTGTATATTGTAATGCAATTAGCCTTAAGAGCGTACGTAGGCGGATTTACCTTAGATGAATTGTTGACTAAAAAAGAGGAAATCACACAAACTCTTTTAGTAGAAACCAAAACAAAAGTAGAACCATTAGGCGTTGAAATTTTGGATGCAGGTATTCGAGATGTAATTTTACCAGGAGATATGAAAGAAATCATGAACCAAGTTTTAGTTGCCGAAAAAAAAGCCCAAGCAAACATGATTATGAGACGTGAAGAAACGGCTTCTATGAGAAGTATGTTAAACACAGCTAAATTAATGGAAGAAAACGAAATGTTATGGAAATTAAAAGAAATGGAATACGTCGAAAAAATAGCAGATAAAATAGGTGAAATTACGATTTCAGGAAGCGGAAATATTATAGGACAACTGAAAGAAATTTTTGTAAAATAATATATTCTTTACTATCACGCAAATATAAAAATTAGCGTGATAGTTTTCAGCCATAAGAGGATACGATTAAGCAGAAAAAGTGGCTATTTCTTTATTGATTTTGTTTACTAATCCTACTAATACTTTGCCTGGCCCTACTTCCGTAAAACTAGTTGCCCCATCTGCAATCATCTGGTTTACAGACTGAGTCCATTTGACAGCACCTGTTAACTGAGCAATTAAGTTCTTCTTAATTTCAGTTGGATCGCTTACCGCGTTAGCCGTTACATTTTGATATACAGGACAGGAAGGAGTATTAAAAGGAGTTGCCTCAATAGCCGCGGCTAATTTTTCTCTTGCAGGTTCCATCATAGGAGAGTGAAAAGCTCCTCCTACAGGTAAAATTAAGGCTCGTTTTGCACCTGCTTCTTTCATTTTCTCACAAGCTATTTCTACAGCTTTTAATTCGCCTGAAATAACCAACTGCCCAGGACAGTTGTAATTAGCAGCAACTACCACACCGTCTATAGAAGCACAAATATCCTCAACAACGGGATCTTCTAGGTTTAAAACCGCTGCCATTGTAGAAGGAGTAATTTCACACGCTTCTTGCATAGCTAAGGCACGTTGCGAAACTAATTTTAATCCATCTTCAAATGACAATGTTCCATTAGCTACTAAAGCAGAAAATTCGCCTAATGAATGCCCTGCTACCATATCAGGTTTTACATCTAAAACTTTGGCTAAAATGACTGAATGTAAAAAAACAGCAGGTTGCGTTACTTTCGTTTCTTTTAATTCTTCTGTAGTCCCTTCAAACATAATGTCTGTAATACGGAAGCCTAAAATTTCATTCGCTTTTTCAAATAATTCTTTCGCTAATTCGGAAGATTCGTATAAATCTTTACCCATTCCGGTAAATTGTGCTCCTTGACCTGGAAAAACGTATGCTTTCATTAAAATATTTTTTTATGTTTAAATGTAGAATTATTGAAAATAATTCGAAACAAAAATACATAAAATTATTGAAACCAATTTTTGTAACTATTCTCTATGAATTGCGTCTAACAGCTAATCAAAAAAATGTGTATGAATCATTTTATAAAAGGATTTATCCTAATTGTATTGGGTTGCCTACTTGTTTATTTTAATTTACCAGTATTAAATTACGGTTTTGTTGAACTTCCTTTTTTACTTTTAATTTTAGTTTTTGTATGGATGATTCTTTCTACAAAACTTCAGATTTCTCGCGATGGAAAGCAAGTTAAAATGATAAATCTACCTTCAAGTATATGGTTGTATGTTATAGGAATACTGTTAGTATATATATTTATATTCCCTATTTTTAGTTCCCGTTTGATACAAACTAAAAAACATCAAGAATTAATAGGTAAAGTAGCTAATGGCGATAAAATTTCAAAACATATAGCCCCTATTTCATTAAATGAAATTCGTGTAGTAGATGAAGATCTTGCCTATTTATTAGGCGAAAAAATACTAGGCTCGCAACCTGCTTTAGGAAGTCAAGTACATTTAGGCGAATTTTATATTCAAAAAATAAACAATAAATTGTACTGGGTTGCTCCTTTACTTCATTCTGGTTTTTTTAAATGGTTAAATAATACAGAAGGAACCGCTGGTTATGTAATGGTTTCAGCAACAAATGAACGCGATGTACAATTGGTACAAAATAATAGTGGAAAACCTATTAAAATTAAATATCAACCAAGTGCTTATTTGGGCAATGAAATACGCAGACATATTTATTTTAATGGCTATACGTCTACTGGATTAACAGATTTTACTTTTGAAGTAGATGATACAGGAAAACCATTTTGGGTGGTAACTAAATATGATAAAAAAATAGGATTTACGGGAAATGATGCTACTGGTGTCTTGGTAGTAGATGCACAGACAGGCATTATAAAAGAATATACTATAGCCAATACCCCTCAATGGGTAGATCGTATACAACCCATTGGCTTTATTGAAGACCAATTAAATGACTGGGGCGAGTTAGTACATGGCTATTGGAATTTTTCTAATGCAGATAAACTAAAAATTACCGAAGGGATGAGCTTAGTGTATGGTAAAGATAATAAGTCCTATTGGTACACGGGTTTAACTTCTGTAGGAAAAGATGAATCATCTGTAGGGTTTGTATTAGTAGATACTCGTACTAAACAAGCTACATTTTATAAACAAAGTGGAGCAACGGAATTTGCCGCACAAAATTCAGCCCAAGGAAAAGTACAGGAGAAAGGATATAACGCGTCATTACCTATTCCGTATAATATTAACAATATCCCTACTTACGTTATGACGTTAAAAGATAGAGGCGGTTTAGTAAAAATGTTTGCTATGGTTTCTATTCATGATTATACTATTGTTGGCGTAGGAAATACGATGCGTGAAACTCTAATGGCTTATAAAAATGCTTATAATATGTCAGGTGATGGGATAAAATTAGAAACCGCAACAGATAAAAAAACGGTTAAATCCGCAGTAACTCGTATACAAAACGATGTGAAAAATGGCAATAGTTTTTACTACTTTACCATACAAGGAGAAAATAAAATATTTATTGGTTCTTCACAGTTGTCTAATCAATTACCCATTACACGCGTAGGAGATCAAGTAGAAATTACTTATGATGCAGACAATGAAGAAGTCATAGATGTCTCTAGTTTTAAAAATTTTTCGTTAGAAAAATAAAGAATAACTCCAAACAGAGTAATATTACAACGTTTAATTTTTGATTTCAATCTTAAGGAGAACTTAAGCGATCCGAGTTATCATCTGATTAATTTTGGCGGTTCTCCTTTGGCTTGTCTAGGGAAAAATGAGGAATGAAGTTTCAGAATTAATAGACTCTTTTAAAACGGTCTGTAGTTTAAAAGACTAATAAACACTATTCTCCCATGAAGTATTTTTCATTCGGATTCTTGTCATCCCGACATAAGGAGGGATCCGATAAAGTGAGCAACGCAACGTTTTTTTTTAAAATTCTGGTTATGATACTCCCCTTTCATGAAGTGTTTTTGATTGGGATTATGCGACTCCTCCTACCGTCGGAGTAACAAATGGGGCTGAAAATAAAACCTAAGAGGTTAAAATAACACTATCTCATTTTTTAAAATTTCATCATAATATCCTGTCTTTTCGGAATTAGAAACAGGGTCAAAAACTACCGTTTGGGTCTTTTTCACTCGCTCTCGTAGAATTTTAAAATGAAATCTTAAAAAGTGGGTGCCTAAAAGTAATCGTTTAACGTCTAGCTTGTTACTTCGGCGACAGGAGAAACACATTATTAGTACTATGTAATTTCTCCTTTTAGTGTCGAAATAACAAGATTGCCCTCTTTTTTTAGGACACCCTCTTTTATGTTTGATTATCCTAAGAAAGGATATCTATAATCTACTGGTGTTACAAAAGTTTCTTTGATTGTTCTAGGAGAAACCCAACGTAATAAGTTTTGCGCAGAACCTGCTTTATCATTGGTTCCAGAAGCTCTAGCTCCTCCAAATGGTTGCATTCCTACTACTGCTCCTGTTGGTTTATCATTAATATAGAAGTTACCCGCACAGTTTTGCAACGCTATTGTGGCTTCTTCAATGGCATAACGACAACCACTGAAAATGGCACCTGTTAACGCATATTCTGAGGTAGCATCTACTAATTTTAAAGTATCTGTCCAAGCGGCATCTTCATATACATAAATAGTCAATACTGGACCGAATAATTCGGTTTCCATAGTTGCGTATTTTGGGTTTGTTGTTAAGATAACCGTTGGTTCTACGAAATATCCTTTTGATTTATCATACCCTCCACCAAAAATAACTTCTGCATCGGCATCAGCCTTAGCTTGGTCAATATATTTGGCTAATTTATCAAATGATCCTTCATGAATAACTGCCGTTACAAAGTTGGAGAAATCTTCTGGCGAACCTTGCTTGAATGTTGCTAATTCTTTGCCCATTTCTTCTTTGATAGCAGACCATAAAGAAGCTGGAAAATAGGCTCTTGAAGCGGCTGAACACTTTTGTCCTTGAAATTCAAAGGCACCACGTAATGTATTAGCTACTACTTGTTTTACATTAGCTGTAGGATGTACTAAAACGAAATCTTTCCCTCCGGTTTCTCCTACAATTCTCGGATATGTTTTATAGGTATGGATGTTTTCTCCGATTTTCTTCCATAATTCTTTAAAGATAAACGTAGAACCTGTATAGTGAATACCCGCAAAATCAGGAGAGGCTAATATTGTGTCTGTTACCATTACAGGATCACCAAAAACGACATTGATTACACCGTCTGGCACGCCTGCTTCTTTAAAAACATCAATGATTATTTTTGCTGAAAAAACTTGGCTATCGGATGGTTTCCAAACTACTACATTCCCCATTAAAGCTGCACTTGCAGGCAAATTAGCCGCAATAGCTGTAAAGTTAAAAGGGGTAATAGCATATACGAACCCCTCTAACGGACGGTACTCTACACGATTCCATACGGACGAATCAGAAGCGGGTTGATCTTTATAGATTTGCACCATAAATTCTACATTATAACGCAAGAAATCTATTAATTCGCAAGCCGCATCAATTTCGGCTTGATGAATTGTTTTGGATTGTGCAATCATAGTAGCTGCATTAATTTTTGCACGGTAAGGCCCTGCAATTAATTCAGCCGCTTTTAAAAAGATAGCCGCTCTTTGCTCCCATGCCATGTTAGCCCATTTTGTACGGCTTTCTAAAGCATTGGTAATAGCTTTTTGTACGTGTTCTTTCTCTGCTAGATGATAGGTTCCTACTACATGTTGGTGATCATGTGGTGGAGTCATATTGCGTGTATTACCTGTACGAATTTCTTCGCTACCGATATATAGAGGAACATCTACTTTTGAATTCCACATTTCTTGATAAGCTGCTAATACAGCAGCTCTCTCTGGAGAATTTGGAGCGTACGATTTTACGGGTTCATTAACCGCTTTTGGTACGTTAAAAAATCCTTTAAGCATTGTATTTTTATTGTTTAAATTATACGTTCATTTTATGTAATACTAACAAAAATACAAAATGCCTTTTAAAAAAGGCATCGTATCTCTTTTTTTTTAAATTTTATAAAATTAAACTGTATTTTATGTACACCAAACTAACTTAGCGCAAAAGGTGCATTTAAGTAAAAAACAGGTATTACAACATTAAATTTTTTTGTAGTAGCAAAATTAATCATCGTAAAATATCCTGTCATACTACCATGTGGGGAAGAAAGTAGACATCCTGAACTATAGGTATACTTTTCTCCTGACTTGAGTATGGGTTTTTCTCCTACTACTCCTTCTCCTTCTACGGTTTCGTGATAATTGAGTGCATCGTATATATCCCAATGACGAGATAGAAGTTGTACTTGGTCTTTACTATGATTTTCTATGGTAATATGATATGAAAATGCAAAATGCACAGACTGGTTTTTGAAATAAGTTCCTTCAAAAATTGTCTCTACCGAAATTTTGATCCCTTTTGTAACTTGAGTAACCATTTTACCTTTTGTTGTAAGCGCAAATTTAGCAAAAAATAAAAACATCTTTGTTTTTAATATTTGTTAAATTTAATTAGTAATATTTTGTGAACTTGCTTCTCCTACACCTATTATTCGATCAAAACGTTCTCCGTTAGCTCGATAATATACAAAAACCTGGTATTTATTTTCTGTTTGATAATAATTTCCGTCAATGGCGTTCTTATAATCTATTTGATTTTTTGGGTTTATTAAGGTATAATTATAGTTTACAAATCCTTGTTTAATCATAATGGCTTTTTCATACATTTCTTTACTTGCATTATAGTCCATTTTGTTTTCATCTGTCATTTGATAATTGTTAAATAAGCCTGTTACATAAATAGTGGCATCTTTTGGATAATTAGGTGCAAATAAGGAAAAGTAAACCCAAGTATAATCTGTTTCTACATCATTATTGTCTCGTGCAAAAATGTTTCTATTCTGAAAAATTCCGTTGATATCAGGAAAAAAGGTATATCCTTTATCTTTTCTTACTTCATTAGAATATAACAAGGTTTTGTACAAACCTGAATTTGAATCTACCCTTGCTATATTGTTGGTAGGTGTTTTTATGTCTTTATTATCGTAATAATAATATTCATTTCCTGCCCAAAATTGTGTTTCAGCGTTGTAACGATAGATCAATTCATTACCAATGGTATATTGTGGTTTTATATTGTATTTAGCCGTATTCCATCGCCCATTTTGAATGAGTGCAATTTTTATATTTTGTAATGGATTTTGAAAAAGGATATTTTTAGATTTTATGGCAAATTCAACATTGTGTTTTTCTGCTATATCATTTAGAGTCCTGGAGCGTTTGATTTGAATGGGGACTTCTACTCTTTTTTCATAAATTATAAACTTTCTTGAAAAGATTATTTCTTTATTTTTATTTAAAATAGAAAGTATGTAATTCCCGCTTTTTATAATTTGACAAAAATTATTCGGAAAATTCAAACGATAATGGGAATAACCTTGTAGGGTATTGAATGAATTTTGATAGTCTTGAATTCGTTGATTATCATTCCCATTTAAATATTCATTTCTAGTTAGATCGGATATTTCCCAATCGTAATTGCAGTGAGTTAAGGTAAAATAATAGTCTTCTTCATTCCCGTGTAAATCATCAAAACTAAATTCAAAATCTTCTCCTAATTCAAAAAAAGGAAACACTACATGATCCCCTTGTTTAAATGCAATGGTTTTAATATTAAATGGCGCAACATTTTCAACTGGTTGACACCAAGCACAATGATTAAAAAGCAATACTATGAAGAGGGAAATTGATTTCATGGTTTATGGTTTAATTAAAACTACATTAATTTGCATAATTGGAAACTAAATTACTATTTTAAACCTATTATTGTTTAATTTATTGCAAGAAATATGCTAAATTTTCGGTTATTGATTCGGGGATAACACTTTCATCAATAATACTGTCAGATAATTCTTTTTTATTTTGTTGCAATTGTAATATTTTTTCTTCAATTGTATTTTGTGTGATAAAACGAACGACATTTACTTTGTTTTCTTGTCCGATTCTATGAGCTCTTGCTATGGCTTGTTTTTCTGCAAAAGGATTCCACCAAGGATCTAATAAAATGATATAAGAAGCTTTTGTTAAATTAAGTCCTACTCCTCCTGCTTTTAGGGAAATAAAGAAGAATACGATCTCTTCATCTGTTTGAAACTGTCTTACACTATTTTCTCTTTGTTCTACGGATGTAGTGCCTGTTAATGAACAAAAACGAATATTATTTTGAACACACCAATCTTCATAAATAGCTAAATGACTTACAAACGAGCTAAATATTAAGGTTTTATTCTTTGCTTTTGCCAAAGTATCTAAATATCCAGTTACATCATAAAACTTACCCGATGCCATTGTTAGAGTGGGATCAACTAACTTAGGATGATTGCTCCATTGGCGTAGTTTCATTAGCACATTTAATATATGTATCATAGAAGATGAATCTTCTAATTTAAGGAGGTAGTTACGAGCTTTGGATTTTTCTTCTTCGTATTGTTTTTCTTGTTCTTCATCCATTTGGCAGTATACTACTTGTTCTATTAAGTCGGGAAGATCTTTTAATACTTCTGTCTTGGTTCTTCTTAGGATATAAGGATTGATAATATTTTTTAGCTCACCTATTTTACTTTCATCTTTATATTTTTCAATTGGTTTTTTAAAATATTGATCAAAAAAAGGAAATTCACCTAATATAGATGGATTTATAAATTGCATTTGTGACCACAGATCTGCTAATGAATTTTCAATAGGTGTACCACTTAACGAAATTCTATGTTCTGCTTGTAAGGTGGTTAAGGCTTTGAATATTTTAGAATTTCGGTTTTTTATTTGTTGGCTTTCATCTACGATTAAATAATGAAAAGGGATTTTTTGTAGTGATACGCTGTCTCTACTTAGTATAGAGAAGCTGGTAAATATAAGATCGTAACGATTTAACTTTTTCCCCAATATCTTTCTATCTGTTCCTACGTATTTTATACATTTGAAATGGGGTGCAAATTTTTTAGCTTCATTGTACCAGTTGAATACTAATGAGGAGGGCACTACAACTAATGCTTTTAATGGTTCTGCTTCTTGTGTTTTTGAATCCGCAAATAGATCCATTTCAGAGGTTGCAACTGATGCTTCTGATCGTTCGTTTTCTTGTACTGCAATAAGTAAGGCTAATGTTTGTAAGGTTTTACCCAACCCCATATCATCTGCTAGACAAGCTCCTACTCCGTTTGTATAATGATTCAAAAGCCATTGTACCCCTTGAATTTGATACGGTCTTAAAGTGGCTTTTAACAAATTCGAAGGCTCATAAATTAAGGTTTGTTTTGAGGTGTTTTCTGTTTCTAAAATAACATCTTCTAAATTTAAATTCTGGAAATGACTTTTAGGCAAACTAATCCCTCCATCCGTTTGCTTTGTTCCAAATTGAGCTAGTGTGCCATAGCGTTTCATCCATTCACTAGGAATAATAAAGTACGTTCCATCTGGGAGTAAAAACCATTGATTTCCATTTTTAATATTAGATACAATATCTGAAAAAGGGAAATTATGAGTTCCACAGGAAATAGTCATCTTCAGATCAAACCAATCGGCTTGTTCAGTACTTTGTAAAGAAAGTGTTATTTTATTGGTTTGAATTTTTTTATGATCAATTAAAAATGGATCTAAAAGGAAGCCTAGTGCTTGTAAATTTTCTTTTTGTTTCAAGATAAATTCTATACTATCTAATTCGGCAGAGGAATTAGATAAATAAAAGTTTCCTTCTCTGTTTTTTTCAAATCCAAAGTCAATTAATTTTTTTTCTATTACTAACTCTTTTGAGAAATCTCTTTTATATTGAATTACTTTTACGGCATCATCTGCTTCAAATGCTATAGAAGAATCTTGTTTTTTATCCATATTCGATGAAAAAACATATCCTTTGTAATCAAAGAGAATCTGAATAAAAAACTGTTTATTTAAAAAATCATGATTTCCTTTTAAATCATAAGAGACTATTTCATCAAAAGTGTCAATTATAAAACCTTCGGTTTCTATTGTTACTTTTTTTATGATATCACTAATAAATTTTTTAAAATACTCCGTTTCCATTCGTTTAGGAATGTGTACCGATTGATTTTTCAGGAATGGTTTTAACTTTAATCCATCTATTTCTGGAATTAAAATTAGCTGTTTGTTAAAAACAATCCAGCAAGGAAATTGAGTTAAGATACTTATATCGTTTTGATAGGGATGTACTGTTTTTCCTTTATCAGTTAGAGTAAGTGTATACACGATTCCTTCTTCATTTTTAGTAAAATGTAATTGAGCAGGCATT
The DNA here is from genome assembly GCF_002530675.1 of Flavobacterium columnare NBRC 100251 = ATCC 23463. Lineage (GTDB taxonomy): Bacteria > Bacteroidota > Bacteroidia > Flavobacteriales > Flavobacteriaceae > Flavobacterium > Flavobacterium columnare. The sequence continues at coordinate 32,482 of NZ_PCMX01000013.1, read as the reverse complement.
GTTTTATTAGTAAAATGCACCTGATTAATATAAAACTCTTTTTTTGAATTTAAGTTTACACTAAAGGGGAGTTCTAAATCTTGAATAGCCTTTAAAATAGCTTCTGTTTTTCTATTTAAGTACTCTTGTAAAAGTTTTTTGATAGTCTTATCTTCTTTTAGTAAACTTAATGAAGTTATTTTTTTATTCTTTGTAAATTTTTTAAGAATATTTTCTGTTTTCAAATCAATTACTAGAAGCCATAATTTCTTTTCTTCTGAACTTAATTCTTTTGAAATGCTTTTTAAAGTTTCTTCATTGGCTGTTTTAAAAACATACAAAGGAAGTTGGTTTGTATTGATTAAATACAAAAAGGGAACCCAACGTTCTTCTGCTTCATTCCATGATAAATCGAGTGCTAACGAAAAAGACATTCTTTTTAAATTTATAATTGTTATTATTCTATAATTTAAAAAGGAGGAATCTCATCATTTTCAACAAGACTCCTCCTTTTAGATAATTTATTTTTCTTTTTATTTAAAACAAACAGGAATAATTTCTCCTTTTGCTAAACAATATTTTTGAACCAATGAGTCTTCTAATGTTTTGGTATAATCTATTTCTTTAACAGTAAAACCTATGCTTCTTAATTTATCAAAATAGTCTAGCCCATATACACGCACATGATCATATTGTCCGAATATTTTTGCACGTTCTTTTGGATCTGTTATTGTATCATCAGCAAAGGTAGTTTGTCGTGAATAATCCTGTGGAATCTGAAAAATCCCCATTCCTCCTGGTTTAAGTACACGATATAATTCTTGCATGGCTTTTGTGTCATCTGGAATATGTTCTAAAACATGATTACAAAAAATAATGTCATACGAATTATCTTTAAACGGAAGATTGCATATATCTGCTTTTACATCAGCTAATGGCGAAAACAAATCGGTAGTAACATATTCTATATTCGTTTGTTTTTTAAACCGTTTGTAGAACTCTTGTTCTGGAGCAAAATGCAATACTTTTTTTTTATTCTTAGCTATAAAAAAATCAGTTTCATTTTGAAGGTATAACCACAACAAACGGTGTCTTTCTAATGAAAGTGTACTAGGTGAAAGAACATTATTCCTTTGATTACCATAACCATAGGGAAGAAACATTCTGAAACTTTTTCCGTCTATAGGATCTGTAAATTGGTTTCCTTTTAATACAAATGCTAATATAGGGCGTACTATAAAACTAATTCTTATCAGAATTGGTCTTGGGATTACATTTAAAAAGAATTTAAATATTTTTTTCATTTTTTGTTTTATGCTAATTTAAAATCGTAGTACCGTTTTGTTTGAACTAAAAACATGTATGAATGTTATTTTGTTTTCATAAAAATTATTAGTTTGGATACTGTTTTCTAAATATATTTTTAGTATTTTTTGATTGTTTGAAAAATTTTAGAAACAACTTCCGTAATTTTTTTCCAATTATGAGTCAGATTGCAAACTCTTTCATCTTTAAATTCAATTAAAAAAACATTACCTTCTTAACCATCTAAAGCGTCAACTGTACTGTTATTAAGAGATCTAATTATCCCATTTATAACATTTTTTTATTCCACGAGATTTTTTACAGAACGAGTATGGTCTTGATGTTGTTTGTTCAAACTTAACTCTAAAATCGTTTTACTAAGAATAGTCTCATCTAATACCTATTTTATTTCTTTATTGAAGCTCGTTTTTTAGAACAGATATTTCAACAAAAATATTTTTTTATACCATCACTATCAAGTTCTAAATTAGCAAAAAAATTTAACAGATTCTATCCAACTTTTGTCTATTGATTTTGTTTGGAATACATCAATGAAGAACTATCGAATTTGTTAATTTCTTGAAAAAATCAATGATAATAATATGTTATCAATAATAAATTCCCTTCATCAAAAGAATTTTTACCTTGATTAAATCCTTTGATTATTGAGTACACAACTTTACTTACAGTACTTTTACTAGAATCATTTTGTCCAGCTATTAAGGTAATTCTGTCTATAGTTATATCCGCCTTTCTATTATAGCAATATTTTAGTATTTTAACTTCATTGCATTTTACTTAAAAACAATATTTATTTTTTAAATTTGATATAGAAAGATTTGAAGGAATCATCAAATCACTAATTTATTGGCTCTAAACTCATCCTCTTCATTAGTTTGTATCCCTAATGCTTGATAAATGTATGCAAAGGTTGAAAGGAGTTCAGGTTTTCCATCAATTATGGCTACATCGTGTTCAAAATGGGCAGAAGGTTTACCATCAGCAGTCGTAATAGTCCAGCCATCTTTATGTTGTTTGATATTTTTAGTTCCCATATTAACCATAGGTTCTATAGCCACTACCATTCCTTCTTGCAATAGTTTACCTCGTCCTTTTTTACCATAATTAGGCATTTCGGGTGCTTCGTGCATTGTTTCCCCTATACCATGCCCTACCAGTTCACGAACCACACCGTAACCATGACTTTCACAATATTTTTGGATTGCATGACCAACATCTTCTGTTCTGTTTCCTGCTTTTAATTCACGAATACCAATATACAGTGATTCTTTTGTGGTTTTTAAAAGCATTTTAGTGGCTAGATCCACCTCTCCTACTTCAAAAGTATAGGCATGATCTCCATAAAACCCATTTTTTAAGGCTCCACAATCTACTGAAATAATATCGCCCTCTTCTAAAGGCTTATCCGTTGGAATTCCGTGAACTACCTGTGAATTCGGACTCATACAAAGTGAATTTGGAAAACCATACATTCCTAAGAATGCAGGTGTAGCACCGTGATCACGAATAAAGGTTTCTGCTAATTTATCTAAATATAAGGTACTTACCCCAGGCTTGATTTCTGAAGCTAACATCCCTAACGTTTTTGACACAATTAAAGCACTTTCTCGCATTAATTCTATCTGCTCTCGTGTTTTTACTATTATTTTACTCATTTCTTCAAAGTAAGTGTGCAAAAATACAATAATAGTTTAATAAACGATCTAATTTTAGGCATGAGATTTATCATATTACGATCCTTACTAAATACTTAGATTTGGGGGTAAAATTTTAGGTTATGAGTAAATATGTATCCGCAGCGGAAGCTGTAAAAGTAGTTAAGTCTGGTCATCGAGTTTATGTACAAGCGGCGGCGGCTACACCCAGTGTGTTAACAAAGGCTTTATCAGAAAGAGCATCAGAACTAAAAAATGTAGAAATATGTCATTTGCATACAGAAGGAGAGGCACCGTATGCGGATCCTTCTCTATCGGCTAGTTTTCATGTTAATTCTTTCTTTATAGGCGCTAATGTACGTCATACGTTAAAGGAAGGCAATGGCTCTTATACGCCTGTTTTTTTGAGTGAATTACCTAATTTATTCCGAAAAAAGGTAGTTCTATTAGATGTTGTTTTTATTCACGTATCGCCACCAGACAAACATGGCTATTGTTCATTAGGTACTTCTGTGGAAGCTACTTTAGCAGCTATAGAAAATGCCGAAATTGTTGTTGCTCAAGTAAATCCTCAAATGCCAAGAACTTTTGGAGATGGAATCCTACACGAAACCGAAATAGATTATATTGTAGAGGTCAATCATCCTATATTTGGTCATAAGATAGCTCCTATTTCGGCTGAAGAAGAAAAAATAGGAAGTTATGTAGCTAGTCTGATAGAAAACAAAAGCACCTTACAAATGGGCATTGGTTCTATCCCTAATGCTGTATTATCTAAACTTACAAATCATAAAGATTTAGGATTACATACTGAAATGTTTAGTGACGGGGTAATTGACTTAATTGAAAAAGATATTATTAATTGTAATTACAAAGGGATATTACAAAGAAGGGTATTAGCTACTTTTTTAATAGGTTCTCAACGATTGTATGATTTTGTAAATGACAATCCTTTTATTGAAATGAAAGAATCTTCATTTGTAAATGACACGGCTAGAATACGAAAAAACAAAAGAATGGTAGCTATTAATTCAGCTATTGAGGTGGATTTAACGGGGCAAGTTTGTGCTGATTCTATAGGAATGAAAATGTATTCAGGAGTGGGTGGACAAATGGACTTTATTCGTGGAGCTTCACTTAGTGAAGAAGGAAAAGCAATTATTGCCTTACCTTCTATTACTAAGAAAGGGGAGAGTAGAATTGTTCCGTTCTTAAAACAAGGAGCTGGTGTAGTAACTACTCGTTCACATGTGCAATATATTATTACAGAAAATGGCATAGCGGACCTATACGGAAAAACGCTCAAACAGCGCGTAAATGAAATGGTAAAAATTGCACATCCTACCCATCAAGAACGCATTGAAAAAGAATACACAAACTATTTAAAAACTATATAATAATTAAAGAAAGAAGGTGTCCAAAAAATAGATAATCTGTTATCTAACGTTGTTCAGTCGTCTTACTCTAACCAACCCAAAGGAAACCTAGGCAAAACAAAATTACATACTTTTGATAATGAAATGCCTCTTTCCCTCAGAGTAACAAACTAAATCTTGATTCTTTACTTTTTAGGACACCCTCTTTATTCTTCACTTTGCTTATAATTATTAAAAATAAACATTTTACACCAACTACTCCCCAAAAATTTCAGGTAAAAGGAAGCTTTATTTGCTTAGAAACTTTTTTCAAAATACCACTATTCTCTGGGTTCATAATTTCAAATACTATAAGTCTCTTTTATCTTTACTCTTTCTAAACTAAGATTTATTCTTTGTTTCTAGCTTTTTTTTTTATTAATTTGTACTGATGAGATTGCTATATATCATATTATCCGTTTATTTCCTCATATTGTCAGGGTTGCCTTGTCTCGATATGATAGAAGATGAACGATCTATGGCTCAATCTATCACAACTAATCTACAGGATAAAAATCATTCGCATACTGATGATGATTTGTGTTCCCCTTTTTGTGTATGCAATTGTTGCGGTACTCAAATATTAGTCTACCAATCAATTATTTCCTACGATTTTGAAACCTTTTCTATTATAAATACTAAAAATAAAGAATCACTTTACAAGTCGGTTTTTTATACTAATTTCTACAACAGTATTTGGCAACCACCCAAAATAGTATAATAAGTTTTATAGTGTAGCGTAGTTAAGAACTACGCAAATACTTTTCTAATAGCAACTCTTTTGTTTGCTCATTATTAACTTATTATATATTTTCGATGTTAGATAAAATTATACAATTCAGTATAAAGAACAAGTTTCTTATACTGCTTTTTACCATTATATTATTAGCTTGGGGAAGCTATTCGGTAAAACAATTACCTCTTGATGCCCTACCAGATGTAACAAATAATCAGGTACAAATTATTACTACCGCCCCGACTCTTGCTAGTCAAGAAGTAGAACAATTAATCACATATCCTTTAGAACGATCTGTAAAAACGATCCCTAAAATTGTAGAATTACGCAGTATTTCACGATTTGGACTATCTGTTGTAACGGTTGTTTTTAAAGATGACGTTGATATTTATTGGGCTCGTGAACAGATTTTTCAACGCTTAAAAGAAGCACAAGAAAACATCCCTGATTATGCGGGTTCTCCTAGTTTAGCTCCTATTTCTACAGGACTTGGCGAAATTTATCAATATGATGTATATGCTAAAAAAGGGTATGAAAACAAATACGACGCCATACAATTACGAACGATTCAAGATTGGATCATTGTACCTCAACTACAAGGTATAGAAGGCGTTGCAGAAGTTAGCACTTGGGGAGGCAAATTAAAACAGTATGAAATAGCTGTTAATCCTAACACCCTTAATAGCTTAGGCGTTACTATTTCAGAAATTTTTCAAGCTCTTGAAAAAAACAATCAAAATACAGGAGGCGCTTATATTGAAAAAGATCAATACGCCTACTTCATTCGTGGTGTAGGAATGGCTACAGGCATTCAAGATCTACAAAACGTTGTAGTAAAAAATCGTAATGGCGCTCCTGTATTAATTCGTGATGTAGCTACAGTACGCGAAGGTATTGCATTACGATACGGAGCTTCAACTAAAGATGGGAAAGGCGAAATTGTTAGCGGATTAGCCCTAATGCTTAAGGGCGAAAATTCAAGTGCCGTGGTTAATCGTGTGAAAGAAAAAATGGAACAAATTAACAAAACACTTCCAGAAGGTGTCGTAGCTGAAGCTTTTATTGACCGAGGAAAACTCGTAGACAATGCCGTTGGAACAATTACCAAAAATCTGATAGAAGGTGCTCTTATAGTTATTTTTGTATTAATTCTGTTCTTGGGTAATCTGCGTGCAGGACTCATTGTAGCTTCTGTAATCCCTCTATCAATGCTTTTTGCAGTAATTCTAATGAATTATTTTGGAATAAGTGGTAACTTAATGAGTTTAGGAGCTATAGATTTTGGAATTATTGTAGATGGAGCGGTAATTATTGTAGAAGCCACAATGCATCATTTACTTCTTACTAAACGAAAAAAACCTCTTACTCAATCCGAAATGGATGAAGAAGTTTATCAATCTGCTTCAAAAATTAGAAGTAGTGCTGCTTTTGGCGAAATGATTATCTTAATTGTGTATTTACCCATTCTTGCCTTAATAGGTACTGAGGGAAAAATGTTTAGACCCATGGCTATGACCGTTGGATTTGCTGTTATTGGAGCATTTACTTTATCCCTTACTTACGTACCTATGATGTCTGCTTTATTTTTATCAAAAAACACAGAACATAAAGAAAATTTTAGCGATCGAATGATGGCATGGCTAGAAAGCAAGTACATTCCCATCCTTGAAAAAGCGTTAACTTTTAAAAAAATAATTTTAGGGATAGCTATCGGACTCTTTGCCTTTACCTTATTAACCTTTCAAAACATGGGAGGCGAATTTATACCTACCATTGAAGAAGGGGATTTAGCTATAAATGCTACTATTATGACCGGAAGTTCTTTATCTCAAATGGTGGAAACAACCACAAAATATGAACAACTATTAAAAGCCAAATTCCCTGAAATTAAAACCATTGTAACGAAAATAGGAAGTGGCGAAATTCCAACCGACCCAATGCCTATAGAAAGTGGGGATTTGATTATTGTTCTAAAAGATAAAAGCGAATGGGTAACCGCTGATAATTGGGAAGATTTAGCGAACATGATGAAGGAGGAAATGGAAGCTATTCCAGGCGCAAACATCGAAATATCTCAACCAATTCAAATGCGTTTTAATGAGTTAATGACCGGAAGTCGTAGCGATATTGCTATTAAAATTTTTGGCGATGACCTAGAAGTATTAGATGTAAAAGCAAAAGAGCTGATTTCTAAAATTAATACTATTGAAGGAATTGGCGACCTGAAAGCCGAAAAAGTAAGTGGTTTACCACAAATAACTATAAAATATGACTACAATAAAATAGCTTTATACGGTTTGAATATAACAGATATTAACAAAATCATCCGCGCCTCTTTTGCTGGTGAAAGTTCTGGCAAAATTTACGAAAACAGTAAGCGTTTTGATGTTGTTGTCAGACTAGACAAAAACTTCAGAACAGATATAACGGATGTTAATAACTTATTTATTCCATTAAACAGTGGACAACAAGTACCTCTCTCTCAAGTTGCATCAATAACCTACGAACAAGGTCCAGTACAAGTTTCTCGAGAAAACGGAAAAAGAAGAATTACCGTTGGCCTGAACGTAAGAGGTCGTGACATTAAGAGTGTCGTAGAGGAAATCCAACTAAAAGTAAATAAAAACTTTAAACTTCCTCCTGGTTACTTTATAACCTATGGCGGACAATTTGAAAATCTAGTAGAAGCAAACAAACGTTTGTCAGTAGCATTACCTATAGCTCTCGCATTAATTATGGTTTTATTATATTTTACATTTAACAGTATTAAGCAATCTTTGCTAATCTTTACAGCCATTCCTCTTTCTGCTATTGGAGGCGTTTTTGCTCTTTGGTTACGAGGAATGCCTTTTAGTATTTCTGCGGGCATTGGCTTTATAGCGTTATTTGGTATAGCCGTTTTAAACGGAATTGTACTTATTTCGTACTTTAATCAGCTTAAAACAGAAGGAATTAGCGATCCTGTTAAACGTGTGTTTTTAGGTACTAAAACAAGATTACGTCCTGTACTTATGACTGCCGCAGTAGCTTCATTAGGTTTTATGCCAATGGCTCTTTCTAGTAGTGGTGGAGCGGAGGTACAAAAACCTCTAGCAACTGTAGTTATTGGAGGCTTAATTTCAGCCACTTTATTAACCTTAATTGTTTTACCTATTCTTTATTTAGTATTTGAAAAGGGAATCAAACACAATAAAAACATAACTACCACTTTTATCCCTAGTATCTTATTTCTTTTTAGCACACTAAGTTTTGGACAAAACACACAAAACATCACGCTATCAGGAGCTATTGAATTAGCTAAAAAAAATAATACTGAATTAAAAATTGCCGATAAGGAAATTGAAAAACAAAAAATATTGAAAAAAGCCGCTTTTCAACCCGATCCTCTACAAGTTCAGTATCAAGGAGGGCAATTTAATGCTAAAGAATTTGACCATAATGTTACTATTCAACAATATTTCCCTATTGGAGGCATTACTAAAGCAAACAAACAATTACAAGATGAGTTGGCTAAATTAGCTGAAAAACGAAAAGCAATTACGGAATATGAATTAGAAAAAGCTGTAACACTTGCTTTTTATCAATATCTCTATGGCATTGCTACTCAAAAATTAAATACCGATCTAAATAATATTTATACTAATTTTTTAAAAAATGCAGAGCTCAGACACAAAACAGGCGAAACAGGCAGCATAGAAGTTATTAGCGCTCAAGCCAAAATGAAAGAAATTGAAACTCAAAAAAAACAGATCATTCATGATTTATCTATTTACTTAAAACAGTTACAATTTTTTTTACAAACAGAAGAAACAATCACCCCTGATGTTCTAACTCCTTTAGAATACAAATTAGTATCAAACGAAAGTAACAAGATAGAAAATCTAGTTACAGACTATTATAAGCAACAAATTCTAGTAAACCAAAAAGAAACGGCTGTATACAAAGCACTAACAATTCCTAAAATAGGAATTGGTTATTTTTTTCAAACTATTCAGTTACAATCTCCTTTTCAAGGTTTTACAGCAGGCCTACAAATTCCATTATTTGGAAATGTTAATATTTCAAAGGCAAAAGCTTCTGAAATAAATGCCGCACAATCAGAATTATCGTTAAATAAGAGCAAATTAATCATTCAGTTGCAAAACCAAGAACTAATAGAAACCTATGAAAAGCATAAAAAAAGCTTGCAATATTATCAAAAAGAAGGTTTACAATATGCAGAACAAATCATTATAGCTGCACAAAAAAGTTATGCAAATGGAGATTTAAGTTACTGGTCTTATATTAATTTTTTAAACCAAGCAATTGATATTAAAAGACAAGCTATAGAAGTAACAAACGCTTACAACCAAAGTGCTATTTCTCTACAATACCCATCAATTCCTAACAACTAATAGATATTAAAATGAACAATATAAAATCACGATTAAAATTTTTCTTACTTATCAATACTTTTATTTTAATTCTCCTTACTTCTTGTAAAGAAAACAAAACAGATGGATCTAATGAAGAAAAAAAATCAGAAAATGAAGTAGCTTTAACTCTAGTTCAATACAAAACCATTGGCATTGAAATAGGTAAGATAGAACATAAAAATCTAAATAGTGCTATAAAAGCAAGTGGTTATACAACTGTTCCTCCACAAAACAAAGCAGATGTTTCTACTTTAATCAATGGTGTCATAAAAGACATTTTTGTTCTAGAAGGTACTTATGTAACAAAAGGAAAAGTTCTAGCTACTATTCAAAACTTAGAAGTAACTAAAATTCAAGAAGATTACCAAACTGCTATAGCTAATATTGAATACTTACAATTAGAATACAATCGTCAGAAAACCTTAAGTGATGAAGATGTAAATCCTAAAAAAACTTTTCAAGAAGTAAAATCAAAATTAGCTGTCGAAAGAGCCAAAGCACAAGCTGCAAAAAACAAATTACAAGCTTTAAACATAAGTTTAAAAGGAAGCACTTCTCTAATTCCTATTCTGGCTCCCATTAGTGGTTATGTTGGAAAAATAAATATCACTAAGGGGTCTTTTGCTGACACAGGATTAGCCTTATTTGAAGTTGTTAACAACAGTGAAATGCATCTAGATCTTAATGTATACGAAAAAGATTTAGATAAAATTGCAATAGGTCAAGAAGTTGATTTCATCTTGACCAATCAATCCAACCGAATCATCAAAGGAAAAATATTTGGCATCAACAAATCATTTTCCAATGAAAGTAAAACCGTTGCTGTACATGCTAAAATCAACTCTAGTGACAGTAAAGAACTAATTACGGGAATGTATGTTAACGCCAATATAAACGTTACCAATCAAACCGTTCAAGCTTTACCTAAAGATGCAGTAGTTAGAAACGGTGAAAAATATTACATCTATCTCCAAGAAGATTCTCATCAAGAAAATCCAAAAGAAACACATCAAAATAAAGAAGAGGAAGAAAATGAAATTCACTTTAAAGCAATAGAGGTCGTTCCAGGTCCTACCGATTTAGGCTATACTGAAATAAAACTGATTGACCCCGTTCCTAGTACTGCTAAAGTTGTTACAAAAGGAGCTTTTTATTTATTATCACAATCTAAAGGTGGAGGAGAACACGAACATTAAAATTTATACAAATGAAAAATCATAATAAACACAATCCCAACAAAAAACAAACTTGCTGTACCCTAAAGGACGATGTACATCAACATTCCGATAACAAATCGGAATGTTGTACTCCTGAAAAAAATCATTCGGATAATGATGGTCATAACCATGATACCAACATTGTGCCTTTTAATTTGTTTTTCCCTATTATCGTTTCATTCGTTTTATTACTAATTGCTATTGGCTTAGATAATTATATTCCTCAATTATGGTTTACGGAGTGGTTAAGGATAAGTTGGTACCTGTTAGCTTATTTGCCTGTAGGTTTTCCTGTTTTAAAAGAAGCTTTTGAAAACATTGCTAAAGGCAACTTTTTCTCAGAATTTTTACTAATGTCTATTGCTACAGTAGGCGCATTTGCTATAAATGAATTTCCAGAAGGCGTAGCCGTCATGCTATTCTATTCAGTAGGTGAAGTGTTTCAAACCTTGGCTGTAACCAGAGCTAAAGCCAATATTAAGTCATTATTAGACCAAAGACCTGATGAAGTAACTATTATTGAAAATAATAGCTCAAAAACAATAAAAGCTTCCCAAGCAAAAATTGGAGACATTATACTATTAAAACCAGGTGAAAAATTAGGTTTAGATGGCGAACTCCTTTCTGAAAAAACATCTTTTGACACAGCCGCTCTTACTGGTGAAAGCAAACCCAATACCAAAACAAAAGGAGAAACTGTTTTAGCAGGAATGATAAATCTAAATAGCGTTGCACAAATTAGAGTTACAACGGATTACAAGGATAGCAAACTATCAAAAATCCTTGAATTAGTACAAAACGCTACTACCCAAAAGGCTCCAACCGAATTATTCATTAGAAAATTTGCTAAAATTTACACTCCAATTGTGGTTCTTTTAGCGATTCTAATTTGTAGTATCCCCATCTGTTTTGTTTCTAATTATGTATTTAGCGATTGGTTATACAGAGCATTAGTCTTCTTGGTTATTTCATGCCCATGTGCTTTGGTTATAAGCATTCCTCTAGGCTATTTTGGAGGAATTGGAGCTGCTTCTAAAAACGGAATTTTATTCAAAGGAAGTAATTTTTTAGATAGTATAGCGGACATCCAAAATGTAGTAATGGATAAAACAGGAACTATGACCGAAGGGGTTTTTAAAGTACAAGAAGTTTCTTTTAATTCTAATTCTAATAAAGATAAAATCCTACAAATGGTGAATGCTCTCGAAAGTCAAAGTACACATCCTGTAGCTACTGCTATTCATGAATTTGTTGGTCCAATTGACTCTAACATTGCATTGAAAGATGTTGAAGAAATAGCGGGACATGGATTAAGAGCCATTGTTGATGGAAAAGAATTGTTAGTAGGAAATTTTAAATTAATGGACAAATTTAACATTACATATAATATAAATCCCGAATATATTATCTATACTCTAATTGCAGTGGCTTATGACAATAATTTTATAGGTTATCTAACAATAGCCGATAATATCAAAAAAGATGCACAACTCACCATTAATAAACTCAAAACCTTAGGTGTCAGAACTACAATGCTTAGTGGCGATAAAAGTACAGTGGTAAAATTTGTAGCCTCTAAATTAGGAATTACTAAATCATTTGGTGATTTATTACCCGAAGATAAAGTAAATAAGGTAAAAGAAATTATAGCCCAAAATGAAACCGTTGCTTTTGTGGGTGATGGTGTAAATGATGCCCCTGTAATTGCGCTAAGCAACATTGGGATAGCCATGGGAGGTTTAGGAAGCGATGCTGCCATAGAAACCGCAGATATAGTTATTCAAGATGATATGCCAAGTAAAATTCCAATGGCAATAGAAATAGGAAAACAGACAAAAAAAATTGTTTGGCAAAATATTAGTTTAGCATTTCTGGTAAAAGGTCTGGTTTTAATCCTTGGTGCTGGTGGCTTAGCTACTATGTGGGAGGCTGTTTTTGCCGATGTGGGTGTTGCCTTATTAGCTATTTTAAATGCTATTAGAATTCAACAAATGAAATTTACAGCATACTAATAAGTCTGAAAATACCAACCCAAAAAGTGCCTACATTGTATTTTTTACATCATATTTACTCGTATATCCTTCCAAGGAACACATCTAAGAGATCATAATATTTAAGAATACTTTTATAGAATAATATTAAAAAAACCATTTATAAAAATGCCCCAAAATAGTGTCTCCTTTTTTGGGGCATGTTCATTATAACGGGGTTTTTCGTTTTATCCCAGATTATGCGTTCGCCTTTGTCATGAAGATAAAAAGGACAAAGAAGGTAAAATGCTCGGAAATTTTTTACCGCAACGGTCTTCTTTTTACATTCAGGACAAAAAATGGAGTATATTGTTTAGATTCAAAGTCCTTTTTATCTGTAATAAATTTCTAATACGTAATCTGGTTTATAACATTAGTCCCTTTTATTCAAAAATATTTATCTTCTTAATAAACAAAACAAATACAAGTTTAAAACAGTATTTTTGTTGTTTAAAAATCATCTAACAAACTCATAGATACGTTTTTTATAATAAAAAATAAAAAAAACTACAAATTGTCAAATTAAGCTTATTCTAAGTGTTTCAATGAATTATAGAAAAACCAAATATATCAATCTATAAAAAAAATAAAAAAAAATATTTTTAATAAAAAAAATACATATATTGTAAAAAAATAAACATAAACTAAAAAACATTATTTTTTACTTAATCTATAATAAACATTAAAATCCGAATTAAAAAGGGTCTTACTAAAAAATGTATGTGATGAAAAAGATATTGTTTTTATTCATGCCGTTGCTGAACATAAATATTAGTTCTGCTCAATCTGAGTCCAAAACAATAGACCCTAGATTTGTGGGGTGTTGGGAAGGTTCGGAAGTTGAACAATTAGAAAAAGGGATTAGTAAACACTGGAAAACTTGTCGTTTTTCTAATGGTAGCTGTGTGTTTTCTTTTGTTTCTATAGACGAAAAAGATAATGTAAATGAAGCAACTTATAAAGGAATATGGTGGATTGAAAATGGTAGATTTTATGAAATCATTAATGAATATAAAGAGGCAGATGAGTATGAGTTTGAATTTGTAGGAGAGAGTATACGATTTACAGGCACCAAAGTTTCAGGCTATAAAAACACCTATTACACATTTATGGATCATAAAATAGATTAAATTCAATTATCGTTGAAACTAAGAAATAAATTATATAAAAAAACTGTCCCAAAGTACACTCTTATTATTTACTTCAAAGGGAGAATTGCATAATACAAATAACAACACCTCCCCTCACCAAAGCAACAAGCTAAATAGTAAGTTATTACTTTTCAGACAGTTTCTTTTTTTTATAAAATTAAATTTTTTTACGCATTCTAGCAACAGGTATATCTAATTGTTCACGATACTTAGCCACTGTCCTCCTTGCAATAGGATAACCACGCTCCTTTAATATAACCGCTAGTTGATCATCCGGAAGAGGCTTATTTTTATCTTCTTCCTTAATAACTTGCTGAAGGATTTTCTTAATTTCTATCGTTGAAACTTCTTCTCCTTGATCATTCATCATTGCCTCACTAAAAAAATCTTTAAGCAATTTGGTACCATAAGGCGTGTCAACAAATTTACTATTGGCAACACGAGAAACTGTAGATATATCTAAACCAATCATATCTGCAATATCTTTTAGAATCATTGGTTTTAACTTCGTTTCATCTCCCTCTAAAAAATATTCTTTTTGAAAAAGCATAATAGCATTCATGGTAACATACAAAGTTTCTTGACGTTGTTTGATAGCATCAATAAACCATTTGGCAGAATCTAATTTTTGTTTAATAAACTGAACCGCATCGCGTTGTGCATTGGATTTATCTTTAGAATCCTTGTATGTCTTCATCATTTCTTGATAGTCTTTAGAAACATGAAGTTCTGGAGCATTTCTTCCATTTAAAGTCAATTCTAATTCATCGTCATTAATACGAATCATAAAATCAGGAACTATGTGCTCCGTAATTCTAGTATTGCCAGCAAAAGCCCCTCCTGGTTTAGGATTTAGTTTTTCAATCTCGTCAATTGCTTTTTTTAATTGTTCTTTAGAAATACCATATTTTTGGAGCAATTTTTCGTAATGCTTTTTAGTAAAGGCATCAAACTGTTCTTCTATTATCTTTATTGCCAACTCAACTGATTCTGTTGGTGTTTTGTGTTTTAACTGTAGGAGTAAGCATTCTTTCAAATCACGAGCCCCTACTCCAGACGGCTCTAACTCATGAATGATAGAACAAAGAATTTTGTTTACACGAGCTTCATCAGTATAAATAGCTTGCGTAAACGCCATATCATCTACAATATCCGCAATACTTCTTCGTAAATAGCCGTCGTCATCTATACTTCCAATTAAAAACTCGGCTATACCATTTTGCTCTTCTGTTAAAACAAATGTATTGAGCTGATTGATCAGATCCTGATGAAAACTAACAGAGGCAACAAAAGGAGCTTCATAATCCTCATCATCATCGCTATAATTATTGTTCTGTGTTTTATAATCAGGTGTTTCGTCGTTGCTCAGATATTCATCTATATTTATATCATTGGCATCAATGCTTTCTGAATCATCAAAGTCATCATATTCATCGGTGTCAAATTCATCTTTTTCAAACTTTTCTTCATCCTCTACGATTCCCCCTTCTAAAGCAGGATTTTCGTTCATTTCCTCCATCAAACGTTGTTCAAAAGCCTGAGTAGGCAATTGAATTAATTTCATCAACTGGATTTGTTGAGGAGAAAGTTTTTGAGATAATCTTAAGTTTAAATTTTGTTTTAACATTTTTAATTATTCGATTATTGGTTGATTTGATTATTTAAGAAGCATTAATAAATAACCAAATCAACGAATCTATTTTTTATTAGAATTCAGCATTTTGTGGAGTTCTTGGGAAAGGAATTACGTCACGAATATTCGTCATACCAGTTACGAATAACACTAAACGCTCAAAACCTAAACCAAATCCTGAGTGAACAGCAGAGCCAAAACGACGGGTATCTAAATACCACCACAACTCTTCTTCATGAATTCCTAATGCTTTCATTTTTTCAATTAAAACCTCTAAACGTTCTTCTCTTTGTGAACCTCCCACAATTTCTCCTATACCTGGGAATAAAATATCCATAGCACGTACTGTTTCTTTTCCTGGCTCTGTATTTTCATTCAAACGCATATAAAAGGCTTTGATTTTTGCAGGATAATCAAAAAGAATTACAGGACATTTAAAATGTTTTTCTACTAAGAAACGTTCGTGCTCGCTCTGTAAGTCGGCTCCCCATTCTTCAATTAAATATTGGAATTTTTTCTTTTTATTAGGTGTTGAATCTTTTAAAATATCAATAGCTTCTGTATAAGACACACGTTTGAAATTGTTGTCTAAGACAAAACTTAACTTTTCTAAAAGGGCCATTTCGCTACGCTCTGCCTGCGGTTTTTGTTTTTCTTCATCTAACAAACGGGTTTCTAAGAATTTCAAGTCCTCTGTACAATTATCAACAGCATATTTGATTACATATTTAATAAAATCCTCTGCTAAATCCATATTGTCCGCTAGATCATTAAATGCTACCTCTGGTTCAATCATCCAGAATTCAGCTAAGTGGCGTGACGTATTTGAGTTTTCTGCACGGAATGTAGGTCCAAAAGTATAGATTTGACCTAATGCCATTGCGTATGTCTCTCCTTCTAACTGGCCTGATACGGTTAGATTGGTTTCTCTTCCAAAGAAATCTTCCTTAAAATTGATGTTCCCTTCTTCATTTTTAGGAGTATTTTCAAAAGGTAGAGCGGTTACACGAAACATTTCGCCTGCACCTTCAGCATCAGAACCTGTAATAATAGGGGTGTTTACATAGTAAAATCCTTTTTGTTGAAAATATTGATGCACAGCAAAAGACAAGGCTGAACGCACACGCATAACAGCCCCAAAGGTATTCGTACGAATACGTAAATGTGCATTTTCACGTAAAAACTCTAAGGAGTGTTTCTTAGGTTGCATTGGAAATTTTTCAGGATCACTGTCTCCTAAAATTTCCAATTTAGTAACTTGTATTTCGTATTTTTGACCCGAACCACGACTTTCTACTAATTCACCAGTTACTGCTATAGCGGCTCCTGTTGTAATTCTTTTTAAAGTACTTTCAGCTGTGTTTTCAAAATCTACTACACATTGGATATTATGAATCGTTGAACCGTCGTTCAAAGCGATAAATTGATTATTTCTAAAAGTTCTTACCCATCCTTTAGCGGTTACTTCATGTAGCGTTTTAGTGCTGTTTAGTAAGTCCTTAATTTTTGTATGTTTCATTTTATATCTATAGGTTTTAAAAATTAGAATTCAGAATGACTGAATCTAAAAAACTTTTTAATCTTATAATCTGCAAATATAGTGGATTTGCTCAAAAAGTGAAAGTTATTATCTTTAGTAAAAAATAAAGACAATGAGAATTGTTTGGGCTTTAGTACTCCTATTGGATTTATACTCTTACAAGAAAAAGAAGAAAACACTCCTTTTATTATTTCTCAAAAACGGAAGGAATACACAAACTACTTAAACACTCATCCAAAAGACCCAAGAAGGAAATACTTTACCTCCTCCTCCAAAATACAAATAGGAATATGGAAATCCAAACTTTATAATTGATGCTCCTTCTAATTTATATTACTATCAGTTCAGACCTACTTTACCAGAAATTTGTACTGATAAGAAAGAGGATACAATTCCTTTTTTCCAGAATTTAAAAATTTAAATACCTGTAGAAATTTCTATAAAATCAATTAATGATTTTGTAAAATTAAATAGTGTAAAAAGGAATACATAAAATAGTAAAAATAGTTTTTATGAAAGATACTTCAAATTCTGAATTTTATTGTCATTTAAAAACAGGTATTGAAGGAATATTTTGATTTTAAAAAGATCGAGATATATAGGTTATTTTTTCAATTATTCAAGAGGAAGATATTGTTTGGTATTATAAAAATGAAGACTATTATTTTTCAAATTATATTAAATCTAGATTACGCATTAGAAATTTATTACAAATAAAAATGATTTTGAATCTAAAAAAGCACTCATTTTTTGTCCTTCAATGCAACAAACTACAATTGGGATAACAATTTCTGTATCTTTTATCTTCTTTGCCCTTTTTATCTTCATGACAAAGACTGAGCACATACTCTGGGTTAAATGGCTTGTCAGGAGAGTCTTTCTTTTCCAAAACCTAAAGCAAGCAAATGAAATCAAAGTAGTTTTAAAGAGGTATTATATTATTCCCATTTTTTTCATTAGGAAAGTAGCGCTCTTATTTTTACAAATCCCTTCTCGTAGTTTATAATCAAACGATAATTCATTATCAATTATTTCTACTTCAAAACATTTGTTAAAAAGTTGATTTTCATAAGATTCACTCATTTTACACACTTCTAAATCATGTGTAGCAATACAACCAATTGCTTTTTTTGAAATTATTTTTTTAATTACCTCAATAGTTCCATTTTGTTTATCATCAGAATTGGTTCCTTTTAAGATTTCATCAAGTAAAACAAAACAAACTTCGTTTTCTAATTTTTGAACAATTTGCTTTAATCTTTTCACCTCAGCAAAAAAGTACGATTCCCCATCTGACAATGAATCTGATTGTCTCATAGAGACTATAACATCGTAAGGGTGTACATTTGCCTTAGTAGAACAAATAGGTGCTCCAATACCTACCAAAACCATGTTGATCCCTAAGGTTCTTAAAAAGGTACTTTTACCAGCCATATTTGAACCGGTAAGAATAACAAACTCATTAGCTTTTAATACAAACGTGTTACACACTCTCTTATTTGATTGTAGCAATGGATGTCCAATCTTTTCAAAATTAATTTCTCCATGCGTATTAATTTCTGGGAATACAAAGTTTGGATTATTATATGAAAAGTTAGCCAAGCTATTAAGTGCTTCAAACTCGCCTATGATTTGCAACCAAATTTTTATTTCCTTTGAAAATTGATCTTTCCATAAATATAATTTTCTCAGTGTATGAATATGATAAAGAAAAAAGCCGTTTACAAAAACAGCTCCTAAAACGTTTTGTACAGTATTAATATTAGTAACTATGGTAAATAGTTTTTGGCTGTTTTGAGAGGCTGATTGGTTTTCTTTTTGCAATTTGGATTGAAGTGCAATGAGTTTTAATTTTTCAAATTTTTCAAATTCAATTACTTTAAGGATGGAAGTATATGATTTTATAGATTGTAAAATTTCATTCGAATTAGCTATTTCTTTTTTTATTTTTTTTAACTGACTTACTGTTATTAACAAATTGATTATAAAAAAAGTAGATACTAAATTATAAAAAAATATGTTTTGGGAAAGAAAAGTTGCTAAAGCCACTAATAGAACAGTTATTGGTAACAAATAAGAAACAAAAATAATAGATGGTCTAAATGGTTTTTCTTTCGTATCTGCCCAATGAATTAGCTTTTCATATTTTTCTTGATTGTCTTCACCAAAACTTGCTAAAGCCAGTAACTGTTGCCTCCATTCAATTTTTTGAGATAATTCTTTTATTGCCTCTTGATTGTCTTTTATCTCTTTATTACTCAATTTTCCTTGAAGTAAGTTCGCTAATTTTTCTTTTCCTACGAAGGTAGCGGTTCTATTCAGATTTTGAAATAATGATTTTCTTCCAAATAAATCCAAGTCAAAAGAGCAAAAATGGTTCGAATCTATGTATTCTGTTCCCTCCTCAAAAGGAATGTCTTTTCCTTCTAAGTACTGAATTTCGTGGTTGTTAATTAAAATCAGTTTTTGGTATAATTTTTTATTCCATTTTATCTTTTGATGTTGATTAACCAAAACAAAAAAAAGGAGAATAGAAAAAAGACCAAGCACAAGAAAAAAAGAATCTTTATTTTTAAAGTAGTTGTAACTAAAAAATAGAAAAGAGCCAATAAAAAGAAATCGCATTAAACTTATTACTGTAAATTTTGTATTTAGTTTATTAACAATTAGAGTGTTTTGATCTATAAGTTGGTTGTATTTCATTTTCAATCACTAAATTTTAAAACTAATTAGAGGCTAATACTAGGATTTTTTATAATAATAGTTAGACTTAACTATATTATAAAAAAATCAAATAGGCTAACTTTTTTTCTTTTCAAAGGCTTCTACTTCCTCGTCAGTAGGTTCTAAAATATCAAAGATAGGCTCTGGCAATTCTTGTTTGTTGGCTAATTTTTTATTCAATGAAAGGACTAATGACGGCAACAAAACTAGATTAGACAACATTCCAAAACTTAAAGTCAAGGCTACTAACCCTCCAAGAGCTACAGTTCCTCCGAAGCTTGATAACATAAACACAGAAAAACCAAAGAAAAGTACTATTGAAGTGTAAAACATGCTAATTCCTGCATCATCAAATGTAGCAAATACTGATTTTTTAATCTTCCAATCGTTACGAGAAAGTTCTAAACGATACTGTGCTAAAAAACGTAATGTATCATCTACTGACATCCCAAAAGCAATCCCAAAAACTAAAATTGTGGAGGGTTTTAAAGGTATTCCTAAAAAGCCCATTAATCCAGCGGTCATCAATAATGGTAATAAATTAGGAATGATAGATACTAGTACCATTTTGAATGAACGAAACATAATAGCTACTAAAGCGGCTGTTAAACCAAAAGCCATTAATAAAGAGGAAAGTAAATTATCTAATAAATACTGTGTCCCTTTTTGGAATACAGACGGTTTACCCGTTATAATAACGTCATAGCGTGGCGATGGAAATAGTTTATCAATTTTGGTACGCAATTGGGCTTCAATTGCCTCCATTTTTTCACCGTTTTCATCTTTAATAAAAGTAGTTATTCGTGCATAGCGTCCTGTATTATCGACATAACTTTTCATTAAATTTTCTTTCGAATTTTTAGTTGTATTTTTAGCATACGAAAGGATAAAGGCTTGCTCTTGAGCAGTCGGCAACTCATAAAAATCAGGATTGCCGTTGTAATATGCTTGTTTAGCGTATTTTACTAAATTAACAACAGAGAGAGGTTTTGAAAGTTCAGGAATGTCATGAATTGTTTCCTGTAACTCTTCCATACGTTTAAGCATTGAAAGTTTCATTACCCCTTTTTTACGTTTAGTGTCAATCATAATTTCTAAAGGCATCACACCATCAAACTCTTTTTCAAAAAAACGAATATCATCAAAAAAAGCTGTTTTTTTAGGCATATCCTCTATTATTGACCCTGATATTTTGATTTTGTGAATACCAATCATTCCAATGATTAGTAAACAAATAGAAACGGCATATACACCTACCTTGTTGTGTTTTACTGTATCAACAATCCATTTAAAAAAAGAAGTTAAATATTCTCTTTTTAAGTGCCCTAAATGCCTTGAAATAGGAGCTGGTATATAACTAAAAAACACAGGTATAATAAGTACACACAGTATATAAATAGCCAAGATATTAACTGAGGTAATAACTCCAAATTCAACTAATAATGTATTATTTGTAGCAATAAAAGTAGCAAAACCTAAAGCTGTTGTTAAATTGGTCATTAAGGTAGCAGTACCTGTTTTAGTTATGACCCTTTGTAAGGATTTAGCTTTGTTTTTGTGTTTGTAATATTCTTGATGATACTTGTTTATTAAAAAAATACAATTGGGTATTCCTATAACAATAACTAATGTAGGAACCAAAGCAGTTAATACCGTTATTTCATAATTCAGCAACCCTAGTAAACCAAAGGACCACATAACACCTATTATGACTATTACAAGCGAAATAGCTGTAGCTCGAAAAGAACGGAAAAAGAAAAAGAAAATAAGTCCTGTAACTAACAAGGCTGCGCCTATAAAAAGGCCTATTTCATCAATAATAGTTTTAGCATTCAGTGTGCGAATATAAGGCATACCTGACTTATGAAGTCTAACACCTGTATTTTTTTCAAATTTTTCTAATTCAGGAATAAGTTTGTTTAATACGTAATCTTTCCTTTTTTTAGTATTAATTATTTTTTTATCTAGATAAATGGCGGCACGAATAGCACCTGACTGTTTATTATATAGGAGTCCCTCATAAAAGGGCAAACTATCTAATAACGCTTTTTTAAGGTTTGTTAAGTAATTGGGCTTACTGATTTGGGTAGAATCCACAAGATTTTTTAACGTAAAGGTGTGTTGTGCATCCTCTTTTACAAGTGTTTTTAAATTATCTGGTGAAATAACTAAATCTACTTCTTGATGCTTTTGAATCTTACGGATCATACCTCCCCAAGTTTTAAAAACTTTAGGCGTAAATAATTTAGCATCTTTGGTAGCAATAACTATTAAGTTTCCCTCTTCTCCAAAAGTGTTTAGAAAATGTGTATAATCAACATTGATTTTGTCATCTTCTGGTATTAGGTTCGCTTCTGTTTGAGTAAAACGGATGTATTTCCATTGAGAAGCTAATCCTATTGTTAATACAATAACAATTGATAGTACTGTGATTTTATTTCGTAAAATGAGTCGGGCAATTAATTCCCAAAAACCAAGGCTTAATAATTTTTTCATATTCTATAACAGCGATTACAAATTTAGAAAAACCAATTCTATTTTTTAGGTCAATTGGTCTAACTTTTATTATTAAAACTTTGTAGAATTATTTTTTGATTAAATCTTAGGATTATTATTTTATTTGAATACATATTTTAGCATATTTGTAAACATTATGTATTTATGAAAAAATGAAAAAACTTAAAAACGCTATTTTCTATTTTACTGTTACTGGAGTTTTTACAGCTTTGATGTACTGGATTGTACAACAAGGCAAAAACCTAGAAATAGGAAGAAAAGTTACAGCTCCTAATTCACATAATACATTATGGGGACAATTTTTAGAATCACTTATTCATAATGTAAAACATCCTTTAGCTATTTTATTAGCACAAATTATTACGATAGTCATAGTCGCTCGATTTTTTGGTTGGATTTTTAGAAAAATTGGACAGCCATCCGTAATAGGAGAGATTATTGCGGGTATATTTTTAGGGCCCTCCGTTGTGGGGATGTATTTTCCTGAGTTTACTACTCTTATCTTTCCAATAGAGTCATTAGGCAATCTGCAGTTCTTAAGCCAGATTGGTTTAATCCTCTTTATGTTTGTAATAGGAATGGAGTTAGACTTAAAAGTATTAAAAAACAAAGCCAATGATGCCGTGGTAATAAGCCACGCCAGTATCATCATTCCTTTTGCTTTAGGTATGGTATTAGCCTATTTTGTATATCATAAATTTGCTCCTCAAGGGGTAGAATTCTTATCTTTTGCTTTATTTCTAGGTATTGCCATGAGTATTACCGCCTTTCCTGTTTTAGCACGTATTGTACAAGAAAGAGGATTGCATAAAACAAAGTTAGGAACAATCGTTATTACTTGTGCGGCAGCTGATGATATAACCGCTTGGTGTTTACTAGCAGCAGTTATTGCCATTGTAAAAGCAGGTACTTTTGCTAGTTCATTATATATAATTGCACTGGCCGCCATTTATGTTTTAGTAATGCTGTTCTTGGTAAAACCCTTCTTAAAAAGAGTAGGTGATTTATATTCAAAAAGTGAAAGTTTGAGTAAACCTGTAGTAGCTATTTTCTTTTTAACCTTAATTATTTCATCATACTGTACTGAAATCATAGGAATCCACGCCTTATTTGGTGCTTTTATGACAGGAGCTATTATGCCTGATATTGCCAAGTTTAGACACATATTCATTGATAAGGTTGAGGATGTTTCATTAATCTTATTGCTTCCATTATTTTTTGTTTTTACAGGATTAAGAACACAAATTGGATTAATTAATGAGCCGTATTTATGGAAAATAACAGGATTTATTATCTTAGTTGCTGTAACAGGCAAATTTATTGGAGGAGCATTAACCTCTAAGTTCGTTGGGCAAACCTGGAAAGATAGTTTTATAATTGGAGCTCTGATGAATACCCGTGGTCTAATGGAATTGGTCGTACTAAATATCGGGTATGATCTAGGAGTACTTACCTCTGAAATCTTTACCATGATGGTTATAATGGCTCTAGTTACAACCTTTATGACAGGTCCTGCTTTAGATTTAATTAATTTTATTTTTAAAACTAAAGATCAAATTGTTCCTGAAATCACAGAGGGTTTCCATAGATTTAAAATATTAATTTCTTTTGGAAATCACGAAAAAGGCAAATCCTTACTAAAAGTAGCCAATGCTTTAATCAAAAAAGAAAAAGAAAGCTCTGTTATTACCGCTATGCACCTCTCTGTAAGTGACGAAATGCACGGTTACAATACGGAAGAATATGAAAAAGAATCCTTTATTCCTATTTTAGAAGAATCTAAAAGCTTAAATCAAGAAATATCTACTATTTTCAAAGCAACTGTAGATATAGAAACTGATATTGCTGAAGTAGCTGGAAAAGGAGATTATGATTTATTATTAGTTGGTTTAGGAAAATCAATTTTCGAAGGTTCGCTTTTAGGAAAAGTAATTGGCTTTACAACTCGATTAATCAATCCTGATCGCTTATTAGACAAATTAACAGGAAAAGAAGGTTTGTTTACCAATTCTATATTTGACGAGAGAACCCAGCAAATAATATCTAAAAATAAAACGCCTCTGGGAATATTGGCTGACAACGAATTGCAATCTTTAGATAAAATTTTTGTCCCCTTATTTTGTTCGGAAGATGCTTTTCTGGTAGACTATATTCAAAAATTTGTCTACAATAATAATTCTAAAGTAAATTTAGTAGTTGTAAAACATCAACTAGAAAATAATTATTTAATAAAAAATGCTATTGAATCATTAAATAAAGAATTTCCAGATAATATTTCTGTAGTTAAAGAAAATCAAGTTCAAAAAGCATTTTTAGTTAAACAAGATTTAATGCTAATAAGTCTTGAAAGCTGGAAAAAACTAGTCGCTTCTAATAATTTATGGTTAAGCAATTTACCCTCTGTATTAATTATCAAACCCTAAATTAATCTGTAGACTTAACTTTATAGCTAGATTATCTTTAAAAGAAGGTAGCTGATTAGACCCAAATCTATAAAAACTTGATATTCCCAAGCCATTATAGATTTGGGCTATTTCTATACCCGATTCCCAGTAACCTTTTTCTAATGTTTTGAAAACAATTTCTTTATGATTTTCTTTCGAACTAAGACTTCCTATTCCATACCTAAGCACCGTATTAAAAACAGGTTTTATTTGCCTATTTATTTCCCATTTCGGGAACTGATATCGAATATGCGTATAGAGTTGTTTATTGGAAAAAAATTCGTTGAAAAACATTGTTTCAAAACTATCTTTTCCTGCAAAGTTAACCCGTTCAATCATCTTTTCTTTTTGTAAATTATTTGGCGAATGATTATACAAATGTGTAATAGGAACTATACCATCTATAGAACCCACCTCTAATTGAAAATCAATTTTATGGTTATTAAATACTTTCTTATAATATTCTAATCGAAAGTCATACCGTTTATACTGAAACAAGTCATTCGATGAATTAGGAATTGTTTTTGAAAACTGAAAAGTAAACTTTGGATATTCATTTTTGTATTCTATCCTACCACTAGGGATTTGCATATATTTACTAAAAGGATTCCATTGCATAGAGAATGTAAATGTATTTAAATAAAATTCTTTATATAAATCACCCTCTAATTCATAATGATAGTTAAATAGAGGTGCAATAACACTCCTAGTTACTTGAAGAATAGATTCTGTCTTAGGTATTATTTTGTTTTCTATAAAAATTTTAAGAGTTCGATGGTTATAAAAAGTAGTTAAATTAAAAGGTCTTGAATCATAAATTTTAAATGTTTTTTTATCTATTTCAAGATTCTCATTAGCTATTTCAGTTACATCCTCTTGATACCCTACCCCGAACCATGTTTCAGAAGCACGATCCAACAAAAAAGTAGCGGATCCCCCTTTTTTGAAATCGTAATCTTTAGTACCATATCCAAAATAAGCCTCTGCTCTAAAGTACTTAGAGAAAGAATCATTAGTAATACCTCCTAGTCCTAAACGTACCCCTTCGTGATTATTATATTTAAAAAGGTATCGCAAATCCATATCAAAAAAAGGTATAGGATAATATCCCCTTATGATTTTACGTCCCATTTTTAGTTTGTTTTCATATTTCCTAGCAGTTATTAAACTGTCTAGGGAAATATAGGTAGGCAAACTTCGTTTATCTATAGAATCCTTAAACGACTCAAACCAAATAGCCTCTTTTCGTTTAGTAGCTTTATTAGATAATGATATAGGAAAATATCTTTTTTTTATAGGAAAATCCCCTAATGTTAATTGTGAATATTGAGTAGTAACGATTATTTCTATAAAATCAGTAGCATATTTTTTTCCTCTGGGATTGTATTTTTTTTCTGAGTCTTCAAAAGTAATGTATTCTCCTAATATTTTTATAGGGTATTTACTATTTCCTTTTTTTAAAATTAATTGTGTTCGTGAAGGAAGCCAATTATTTGCTGTTTCACTATATGTATAGGAATGAACTGAATGGCATTCTATTTTTCCTAATGTATAAAAAGTAGCTTTAGCGATATTAAAATTTTTAGTATCTACAAGCAATTCTCCTCTTACTAGATTCAAAGCTTTGGCATTTTTAGGATCGAATGTTATCCGAACCAGTTCACGGTTTTGTTCAAAAGCATAATTAGTCACAGAAAAGATGTATTTAGTCAACCCTTTTTCTGAAATGGGATTTATGTATTCTTTTTCTACTATTTCTAATTTAGGATCGTATAATTCAAAAGGATGCAATTGCAATGTAAAATATTCCGCTATAGGCTCCTTAAAACCAGCCATACGGGTAGCAACTATCTCTTCTTTGATCCTTTTATTGTTTTTTGTGATTACTGAAATTTTCTCTGCTTGGTACAAATGTTGTTTTGAAATTATCTTTTTAAATATATAATCAGACGAATCAATTTCTTTAATAATTTTATTTCCTTTCTTAAATTTATAAAGAGTGTCTATATGACCTTGAGAGTTTTTAGGATTAGCTGTAATAATAAGATTATTATAACTTGTCAACTGATAATTAACAAGTTGGCTATTGTGTTGACAAAATACAATTTTCTTTATATAAAACTCAGCATTTTCCTGTCCATGCAAACACATAGAAAACAAAAAAAAACAGATTATCAAGTAATTGTATTTGTTCATTGGGCTTTTTACCCAAATTTACAAAAAGCTTTTTTATATTTTTAGTTTTTTACGTTTTATCATTTTGATACCCAAAAAATAGCTTGTACACAATAATCATTAATGAACTATATAAAAGTTTAACTTTTTAAATCAATAGTAATACTATTATTTTTTATATCTTTGTTCAAAAGAATAAAGATGAAACATCTTCTCTCAAATATAAAAATAGCGATCAATGACAAATTGTATGTCAAAGACCCTGAAACTTCGGAATTAGGAAGAAAAATCATTGAGCACAGTATCGTCCTTATTAACGAAATAGGATTTGAATTATTTACATTCAAAAAACTAGGTGAACGTATTCAATCGAATGAGAGTTCTATTTATCGCTATTTCGAAAATAAGCATAAGATGATGTTGTACTTATCTACTTGGTATTGGGCATGGATGGAGTATCATATTGTTTTTAGTACAACCAATATCTCCAATTCAATAGAAAAGTTAGAAAGAGCTATTCAAATCGTTTCTCAAAATATAAAAGATGATACAAATACCCCCCATATTAATGAAGCTCTTTTAAATAAAATTATCGTTTCTGAATTTACAAAAACCTTCTTAACCAAAGAAGTAGACGAGGAAAACAAAGAAGGTTTTTTCTTGGTATATAAAAGAGTCATAAACCGAATTTTTGATATTATTAATGAAATAAATCCATCGTATAAATACGCTAAGAGTTTAGCTTCTACCATAGTAGAAGGATCATTACATCAACAATTTATAAAACAACATTTTAAAACTATTACTAACTTTAATGAAAAAGATGATGTGTCTGACTTCTTTATTGACTTAGCTAAAAAATCTATATTATGACCCCTTTTGAACGATTTAAAAAACTTATTTCTTTAGATAAAAAAGACATTTCTCAGATCTTTTTGTATGCTATTTTTTCAGGCATAATAAGTCTATCATTACCATTAGGAATACAATCTATCATTAACTTTATACAAGCGGGACAAGTAAGTACCTCTTGGATCGTATTAGTTATTGTAGTAATTATAGGCGTTGCCCTAGTTGGTATTATGAAAATTATGCAATTCCGAATTACTGAAAACTTGCAACAAAAAATATTTGTCCGAGCTTCTTTTGAGTTTGCATACCGATTTCCAAGAATAAAAACAAGTGAATTTCGTGACGAATACCCCCCTGAATTAGCCAATCGTTTTTTTGACACCTTAAATATTCAAAAAGGTGTTTCAAAATTACTATTAGATATTTCAACAGCTTTATTACAAATTCTATTTGGAATTGTACTACTATCTTTATATCATTCTTTTTTTATTTTTTTCGGAATTATATTAATAACACTATTGTACCTAATCTACAGAATGAACTTTAGAGCTGGATTAGCAACCAGCTTAAAAGAATCTAAATACAAATACAAAGTAGCTCATTGGTTACAAGAAATTGCCCGTAATCATATTAGTTTTAAAAATCAAAATCTATTTCTATTCTCTTTAGAAAAAAATGATAAGTTAGTAAATGAATATTTAGAACAAAGAGAAAACCATTTTAAAATCCTTCGTAAACAGTTTATTCAATTAGTTGGTTTCAAAATCTTACTAACCGCTGGTTTATTAATAATAGGAGGCATTTTAGTACTCAACCAACAAATGAATATAGGACAGTTTGTAGCTGCTGAAATTGTAATTTTAAGCATTGTAGCTGCGGTTGAAAAATTATTTTCAGGTTTAGAATTGTTTTATGATGTTCTTACTTCCTTAGAAAAACTAGGAGCAGTTGTAGATAAAGAAGTAGAAACACTAACCACTGATAAAGGATTGTATAAATTAAAAGAAATAACAGCTCTAAGCATAGAAACAAAAGATTTAACTTTTACATATAAAGGATCCGACACCCCTACATTATCTAATATAACTATTAAAATAGAACCAAAAGACAAAGTAGTAATCAAAGGAGATAATGGTGCTGGAAAAACAACCCTTATCCGTTTATTAGCACGTTTAATTGAACCTACTTCAGGAACAATTTATCTTAACGAAACCAATTATAAAAAATATTCATTAGAAGAGTTTAGAACCAAAATAGGCGTTATTACCCTTAATGAAGCCCCTTTTGAAGGAACCATTCTAGAAAACATTACTTGCAACAACCCTTCTATTACCATGAAACAAGTAATAGATATTTTAGAAAAAGTAAAATTAACAGAGGTCATTAAAAATCTTCCTAACGGATTAGACACTCAACTTTTCCCCGAAGGCAAACAAATTAATTCATCGGTAACTCAAAAAATTGTTTTGGCACGTTGCATCATTCAACAACCTAACATTCTATTTCTTGAAGATCCTGTAGATAAATCAGATGATACATCCGCTAAAGAAATAATTGATTATTTAACCAGTAATAAAAATGATTGGACACTAGTTGTGATCAGCAAAAACCCTTATTGGGAACAAAAATGTAATAAAACATTTAAGATAGATAACGGTCATTTAGTATAAGTCATGCTTAA
The DNA here is from genome assembly GCF_002530675.1 of Flavobacterium columnare NBRC 100251 = ATCC 23463. Lineage (GTDB taxonomy): Bacteria > Bacteroidota > Bacteroidia > Flavobacteriales > Flavobacteriaceae > Flavobacterium > Flavobacterium columnare. Next base: position 2,992 of record NZ_PCMX01000013.1, on the reverse strand, counting down.
TATAACTCACAATAGAATAGAAAAATCAGTTGATTTACATAAATATAAATCAACAAAAGTATTTGCTGAAAATGGGCAATACAAACTTATAAAACGAATTTTTATCAGCACAGGAATTCTTTTAGTCCTATTTCTTTTCCTTCCTTGGACACAAAATATAAAAGGAAATGGTTATGTAACAACTCTTAAACCCAATCAAAGACCACAAGAAATTCAAACAGCCATAGCAGGACGTATAGAAAAATGGTTTGTACAAGAAGGCGATTTTGTAAAAAAAGGAGATACAATTGTTTACATTTCTGAAATTAAAGAAGACTATTTTGACCCCAACTTGATTGAAAACACAGGCAGTCAAGTTAAAGCTAAAGAAAATGCTGTAACATCCTATAATCAAAAAGTAAAAGCATTAGAAGGACAAAAAGACGCTATAGAAACTGAAAAAAACTTAAAATACAAACAGGCTCAAAACAAACTAAAACAATCGTTTCTAAAAGTAAAAAGCGACAGTATTGATTTAGAAGCTATAAAAACCCAACTAAAAATTGTTCATACGCAATTCAATCGTTCTGTAAGCCTAAACAAAGAAGGATTAAAACCCTTAACTGATGTAGAAGAAAAAAGAGTAAAACTTCAGGACGTAGAAGCCAAACTAATAACTCAAGAAAACAAATGCATTTCAGCTAAAAATGATGTGCTGAATGCACAAATGGAACTCAATCGTATTCAAGCTGAATACGCTGAAAAAACAGCTAAAGCAAGTAGTGATCAACAAACAGCTTTAAGTTCACAATATGACACAGAAGCACAAGTAAATAAATTAAAAAATCAATACGCTAATTATAAAATTCGTAACAAACTATACTATATTACAGCACCACAAGATGGCTACGTAAATAGAGCTTTACAATCAGGCGTAGGAGAAACCATAAAGGAAGGAACTCCTATTGTAAGTATAATGCCTGCTAATTTTGAAATTGCCGTAGAAACCTATATAGATCCTATTGACTTTCCTTTAGTTAACAAAGGAGAAAAAGTTCGTGTATGGTTTGACGGATGGCCTACTATTGTATTCAGTGGATGGGCTGGTATTTCTTACGGAACTTTCGGAGGAATTATCGTAGCAAAAGAAAATTTTATTAGTGATAATGGCAAATACAGAGTCCTGATAGCACCCGATTCAAAAGATAAAAAATGGCCTAATTTATTAAGTATTGGTGCAGGTGCAAAGACCTTAGCTTTACTCAATGATGTACCCATTTGGTTTGAAATCTGGAGAACCCTAAATGGCTTTCCTCCTAATTTTTATAAAAACAATACTAAATCTAAAGAAGAAAAGAAAAAATAATGAAACAACTACTTTCAATACTTTTTTTCATTCCAATAGCAATGATTGCACAAACTAAAGAACTTACCTATAATGAGTTTTTAGGTTATGTAAAAAAATACCATCCACTAGTAAAACAAGCTAATCTAAATATATCTGAATCACAAGCCCAATTAATGCAAGCAAGAGGTGCTTTTGATCCTAAAATAGAAGTTGATTTTAATAGAAAAAATTTTAAAGATAAAAATTATTACACCCTTTTTAATAGTAGCTTTAAAATCCCTACTTGGTACGGAATTGAGTTAAAAGCTGCTTTTAATAATAGCGAAGGTATTTTTATTAATCCCGAAATGACCACACCTAATCAAGGATTAACATCCCTTGGAATTAACATACCTATTGGACAAGGATTATTTATAAATCAACGAATGGCTGACATTCGAAAAGCTAAATTAGCCCTTACACTCAACACTGCTGAACGTGATTTACAAGCTCTAGAAGTAGTATATGAAGCATCAATAAGTTATTTTAATTGGAAACGAGTTTATCATGAAGTCCAATTATACGAATCCTATTTAAAAAATGCTTTTATCCGCTTTGAAGGTGTTAAAAAACTCATAGAACAAGGCGATAAACCCGCTATAGATAGCACAGAAGCTTCTATAATAGTAAAAAATCGTCAACTAAATCTAGAAGAAGCTAAATTAAAACTAACAAAAGCAAAATTAGAAGTTTCTAATTATATATGGACTGAAAATGCTATTCCTTTAGAAATAGATGATACTCTTTATCCCGAAATTGCACTAGAAAAAACAGTTCGAAATACTTTATTAAAAACTAAATGGAATGAATTTACTATTGAAAATCATCCAAAGATTAAAGCATTAGATACTAAAATAAATATGTTACTTATTGAACAACGCCTAAAAGCCAATGCCCTTTTACCTAAGCTAGATGTCAACTACAACTATCTTTCTGAACCTGATTATTTTACCAAATATCGCCTTCAAGATTCTAAATTAGGATTAAATCTTACAATGCCTCTTTTTTTAAGAAAAGAAAGAGGAAGTTTAAAATTAGCCAAATTAAAACTACAAGACATACAATATAGTCTGCAATTTGAAAAACAACAATTAAAAAATAAAATAGAAGCATTAAATCAAGAACAAATTTCTCTAGAAAAACAACTTCAAATAAATAAAAAACTAGTGTCTGATTTTGAAAAAATGCTATCAGCAGAAGAGCGTTTATTTACAATGGGTGAAAGCTCTTTGTTTTTAATTAATTCAAGAGAAAACTCCTTAGTAAGTTCTAAACTTTCTGATATTACTTTAGAAAACAGGTTTTATAATTTATTGATTAGTGTTTATAAATTATTAGGTAATTATAATTTATAAAAAAGTTGTGAACTAGGTTCCGCATTTCATTTTTATTTCGTGTTACTATACAAAAGTATGCCTCAAAATAAGTAGTATTAAGGGCGGGCATACTAATAAAAAGGAACCTAGTCCAACTTTATGTTACCCCTTTTACACCATCAACTCATCAAAAAAATAAAAGATACTACTTTTCTTATAGCATTGCAAAGTATTATTTTAAAAAAATAGAAGTCTTTTCCTTTTAATCTATTAAAATAGCATACATAAAACGGCTCACATAAAAAATATG
>NZ_PCMX01000129.1 GCF_002530675.1 Flavobacterium columnare NBRC 100251 = ATCC 23463 | reverse complement strand
GTGTTTTTTTGTGGGTTAAAGATTGTCTAAAGCCTTTGTAAGATTGTTTTTAAGCCGTTTTCTGCTTACAGCTATATCAATGATATTGTAAATAGATTTTCGTTCTTCTTCGTCTAATTCTTCAATTAATTGTACCTTTTCTATAATGGTCTTTTCAAACGAATTAATATCAATCGTATCTTCTTCAAAAAACTGATATACTTTTACATTTAAAGCTTCTGCTATTTTTTCTAATGATGATACAGTAGGTTCTACTTTTCCACTTTCTATACGGCTGTATTGTGCTTGGTCTATTCCTATGGAAATGGCTACTTCTTTTTGAGAAAGGCTTCTTTCGGTTCTAAAAACACGTATTTTTTCTCCTATATTCATCATAAATGATTTTTGATACTACAAAAGTATATTTTTATGTGTTATAAAACAATTTAATTAAAATTAAAGATATTATATTATGATTTTAAAAGCATATTTATATACATTTGCAATATGATTTAAAACGCAAATTATTTTATGATGGAAAAATCAAACTTAAACACACAAAACCCCAACCACTACCTCTA
>NZ_PCMX01000128.1 GCF_002530675.1 Flavobacterium columnare NBRC 100251 = ATCC 23463 | reverse complement strand
CTAGCAACTTGAATTAATTAGTTTTAGATAAACTATCTAAAATAAAAAATAGGTATCTCAATTTATTTTATCAATAAATAAAAATCTCATAACGAGTATTTTTTAATTTATGTTTTTTAAAATCAATTGTTTAGAAATTATTTATTCACTGTTTAGAGTATACTAACTGAATAAAGTTACCCCAGATTAGGTATTAGAAATTTATTACAAATACAAATGACCTTGAATCTAAAAAGTACTCCATTTTTTGTCCTCAATGTATTAAAATTACAGCTCTGGTAAAAAAATTTCGTTCCTTTTTGCCTTCTTTGCTCTTTTCCTCTTCATTATACTAACACATAGTCTGGGGTTAAAAAACACTTATAAATCTTTTAGATAGATTTTAATTTATATTAAAACTAACCTATTTCGCCTTCTACATAATACCATATTCCTCCTTGTTTTCTAAAACTAGATTTTTCATGATGACAATGTGATTGAAGATTGCTATCTATATAATATGCTTTAAATTCAACATTCTGTTCTGTTGCTTCTAAAACTTCTAATTTTAACCAATTATTCTGGGTAGCCCAAGCCAAAAAATCTTTTTTAGTATAAAATTTTCTCGTACTAATGTGTGTCGTATTCAATAAATAATCTACTTGATGTATACAATATGCGCTATAACGAGATCGCATTAATTCTTCGGCAGTACTAGGCTTACTAATACCTAGTATGAAAGGTTCACAACATTCGTGAAATATTTTTTTTGATCCACAGAAACAGTTATTCATTTTGTTCTAAATCTTTATCCTATTTATATTATTTATCTATTTAAAAAATAACTAGTTACCCTTTAATAAATGAATACTTACTGTAGCATAATCTGTATTAGGAAAACGTTGTGTAAAACGCTCATCAGAATAAAGTCCTACTTTTTGAGCTATTTTTACAAATTCTTCAATTTCTAATATATATTGATCTGATAAACCATGTGTTACGTCGTAAGCGGTAGCGGGTGTTTTACCTATGTTTTTAGAAACAATATTTGGATTTACAGTATGAAGCTCAATCAGTAGAAGTCCGAATTTATGAACGTATTTTGCCCATTTTTCTAAATGCTCATATAAGTTTGCTTCTACTGTATTATTTGATAATTGTTTTCCTCTATACGAAAAAGCTCCTGTAGAGCTACTTTCGATATCATAATTGTTTTTAGGTTCACTCCAAATTCTATTATGATCTAAGAATGTACGAACATTTAATAATTCGTTCAAATCAATATTATAGTTTTCTTTTAAATCTGTTGCTAATAAATCTGGATTGCCTATATCTCCCCATATTACTTTAGCCCAAATGTCAGCTTTTATTAAATTAGCTCTAGTTACCTTTAAAGCTACTTGATTATAATCAACTCCTACTAAAAAAAGCGGATATTCCTCTAACATTTTTCCACGCATTGTTTGTCTTTCAATAACGTTAAAAATATGTTGTAAAAAAGCACCGTTGCCACATCCCATATCTAAAATTCCTTTAGGTTGTTCAGAAATAGGGCGATTAAAGAGTTCTATTATAATTTCATCAATAACTTTAAAATAAGTATTATGAGCGCCACCGCTACCCCAAACATTCATTTCTCTATTTACGTGTATTTCTACATCATTAATAGCTATATCTCTTAATTTATTAGGATTGCCAAATAATAATATTTCAAGATTTTTTAGCATTGGTAAATAAGAAACAGTTACTCCATAAGCGGAAGCTCGCTTAGCATAAAAAAGACCTGATTCGGTAAATTGATATTTTCCTTTTCGTTCTGTAAACCAACCTAAAGAGGTGAAAAAGTTTAACATAACAGTAAAAGCTTCGGGTTCTTTATGAAATTCATCGGCTCCAAATGAAGTTTCCATAAAATATTTATGAAACATACCTGTCATTCCTAAATTTACTATTAAAGGACCTACTAAAAATCCCTCTAAGTGTTTTATAATCTGATGTTTAATTTTTCCTTCTTCTGAATTTAGATCAAGAGGTAGAGAGTTTATTTTTTTTAACTTTTCAAATAAAGGAGCTAATATAGAAATAGTATGTTCATTAATGCTATTAGATGTAAATACATCCGTTAGAAACAATGTTTGAGCAATATCATGGTATAAATCAAACTGAGAAAAAGCCAATTCAGTTACATTATTAATCTTTAAACTTACTTTATTTTGGTGATTATCTACAAAATAAGTTATAAATCCTTGAGAGGCTAAAGCTCTTAATGCAATATTTAAATATCCTTCATTTAAGTTAAAAATATTTTTTAATTCATCTAGCGTAACTTCTTTTTTATCAATAATATAATCTGTAATTTTTTTTTCTTTAAGTAAAGCTGCTATAGGTAAAATTACAATGCCATCTAGATGCCTAAAAATAGATTCTCTCAATTCTGTTGTGTTCATCATTAGTTTATTAAGTTTACTTGCACAAAGTAGTAAATTTTAATGACTTTTTAAATTTTAAAGATGAGATAAGTAACTTATATTTGTAGGATGTTTTTTAATTTTTTATGAGAGATATAATCAAGCTAAATTTCCCTAATTTTCATCCACAACTAATAGAAGAAATAGAGGAAAACGCCTATATACAAAATATGAAGGCAGGTGAAACAATAATGCGTTCAGGTCAATTTATTCGTCATACTGTTTTAGTTATAAAAGGAAAGATAAAGTTATACCGTGAAGATGACGAAGGAAATGAATATTTTATGTATTATCTTCAACCGGGACAAGCCTGTGCTATTTCTATGATTTGTGCCACTAGAGAAGAAACCAGTGCTTTAATGGCTAAAGTAGTAGAAGATGCAGAGCTTATTATGATACCTCTTGCATTAATGGAAAAATGGATGAGTAAACACCGTTCTTGGTATGAGTTTGTAATAGAAACCTATAGAAGTCGTTTTGAAGAAGTTTTAACGGTTATAGATAATATAGCTTTTAAAGCTATGGATGAGCGCTTAGAATTTTATTTAAAAAGACATCGAGATGCTTGCAATTGCAAAGATATAAAACTATCCCATCAAGAAATAGCTTCCGAATTAAACACATCTAGAGAAGTAGTGTCACGTTTGTTAAAAAAAATGGAGCAACAAGGGGTAGTTAAATTATATAGAAGCCATATTGAAATCAATTTTTAAGAGCTGACAAAAGTCAGCCTTTTTTTAAAAATTAACTTATACCTTTGTCCTTTTGATAAAATTATTATGAAAATAGAACAAATCTACACAGGATGTTTAGCTGAAGCTTGTTATTATATAGTTTCAGATGGAGAAGCAGTTATTGTTGATCCTTTAAGAGATATAGAACCCTATTTAGATTGTTTAAAAAAAGAAGGCGTTACCCTAAAATATATTTTTGAAACCCATTTTCATGCTGATTTTGTTTCTGGACATATAGAATTAGCTCGTGCTACAGGGGCAACCATAGTGATTGGCCCCACCACTACAAAAACAGGCTACCCATGTCATATTGCTTTTGATAATGAAATTTTTCAATTAGGCAAGTCTTCTATCAAACTAATTCATACACCAGGCCATACATTAGAAAGTTCTTGCTTGTTATTAATAGATGAAAATCAATTAGAAAAAGGTATTATAACAGGAGATACCCTTTTCATAGGTGATGTAGGAAGACCTGATTTGGCTCAACATGTTATGACCGAGTTGTCAGAAGACAAACTTGCTCGGTTATTATATCATTCATTAAGAAATAAGATTCTTCCTCTTCCTGATCATTTAATTGTTTATCCCAATCATGGGGCAGGAAGTGCTTGTGGTAAAAACATGAGTAAAGAAACTACGGATACATTAGGTAATCAAAAAAAAGTAAATTATGCTTTAAACCCTAATTTAACAGAAGATGATTTTGTACAAGCTGTTTTAGAAGGATTAATGCCTCCACCTCCTTATTTTCCTAAAAATGTATTACTAAATATTAAAGGGTATGAAAGTTTATATTCAGTTATAAACAGAAGTCTTAAAAAATTAGATATAACACAATTTGAAAAATATATAGAAGATCCTACAATTTTATTATTAGATGTTCGTAATTCTGATGAATTTGCAAAAGGTTTTATTCCTAATAGTATAAATATAGGACTGAATGGAAACTTTGCCCAATGGGTAGGAGAGTTGATACCTAATATTGAGCAAAAAATATTATTAATAACAGAAGATGAAGAACAGCCTTTAGAATCTATTATTCGTTTATCAAGAATAGGGTTTGATCAAACTATAGGTTATTTAAAAGGTGGATTTAAAACCTGGAAAAATTGCAATAAACCGTTTCATACCATCCAAAGGATGAAAGCAATGGAGTTAACTAAAATTCTAAATGAAAATTCTTACATAATAGATGTGCGTAAGATAAATGAATATAATTCTCAACATATAACAAATAGTATAAACATTCCTCTACATCTATTAGAAAATAATTTAAATAAAATACCACTAAAAACTACTTTTTTTATACACTGTTTAGGAGGATATAGAAGTATGATGGCAGCATCTATATTATACAAAAAAGCAATTACAAATTTTATAGAAATTGAAGATGGTTTCAATGGAATAAAAAAGACAGAAATTAGATTATCAGACTATCAAACTCAAACCTGTATGTTATAATTTTATATAAGATTAAAGGTTTGTAACTATTATCACTATTTGTTATAAAAATAAATAGTATTTTTGTAGGACAAATTGATAATAATGCAGATAGAACAAATTTATACAGGTTGCCTAGCCCAGGGTGCCTACTATATTACCTCAAATGGAGAAGCTTTAATTGTCGACCCTTTAAGGGAAATACAACCGTATTTAGACCGTTTTAAAAGAGATAATGTCCTTTTAAAATACATTTTTGAAACGCATTTTCATGCTGATTTTGTTTCAGGTCATTTAGATTTAAGTAAAGCTACTGGTGCCCCAATAGTATATGGTCCAACTGCCAAACCAGAATTTGATGCAATCATAGCACAAGATGAGCAAATATTTAAGGTAGGCAATGTTGCTATTAAAGTTTTACATACTCCTGGACATACCATGGAAAGTACAACTTACTTATTAATAGATGAAAACGGAAAAGACCATGCTATTTTTTCAGGAGATACTCTTTTTATAGGAGATGTAGGCAGACCTGATTTAGCCCAGAAAGCTGCTAGTATGACTCAAGAAGAATTAGCGGGTACATTATTTCATTCATTACGAAATAAAATTATGCCACTTGCCGATGATGTAATAGTTTATCCAGCTCATGGAGCAGGGAGTGCTTGTGGTAAAAATATGAGTAAAGAAACTAGTTCCACTATTGGACAACAAAAAGTTGACAACTATGCCCTTCGCTTTGATATGGATGAGGCTGAATTTATAGCAGAAGTCCTAGATGGATTAACTCCTCCTCCTCCATATTTTGGAATGAATGTAGCTATGAATAAAAAGGGGTATGTTTCATTTGAAACGGTATTAAATAATGGATTAAGACCTTTGTCAGCCAAAGAATTTAATGATTTAGCAGATAACCAAGATGCTATCGTTTTAGATACACGACCAGCCGCTGTATTTCATTTAGAGCATATCCCACAATCTATTAATATTGGAATAATAGGCGATTTTGCCCCTTGGGTAGGAACACTCATTGCTGATGTTAATCAGCCAATTCTTATAGTTTGTGAAGAAGGAAAAGAAGAAGAAACAATTACCAGACTTAGTCGAGTAGGTTTTGATAATCTCCTAGGTTATTTAGAAGGAGGCCTGAAAACATGGAAAGAATCAAAAAGGGAAACAGATCGAATTAATAGAATAAGTGCAGAAGAATTTGCTCAAAAAGTAAATTTAAAAGATGATATAATAATAGATGTTCGCAAAGAAAACGAATACCAAGCAGAACACCTAGAGGACTCCTATAATAAACCACTCGCTTATATTAACGATTGGATGAATACTATTCATCCCAAAGAACATTTTTATATACATTGTGCAGGCGGTTACCGTAGTATGATTGCCGCATCAATACTTCAAGCACGTGGCTATCGAAACTTTACAGAAATTGAAGGGGGATTTACAGCTATTTCTAAAACTAATTTACCAAGGACTCATTTTATTTGTCCAAGTAAAATGTTAAATTCTAAATTATGAAACGATTTTTTTTAAATTGGCATATAATCCGTTTTTTTCGCTTAGCATTAGGTGTTTTTTTAATTTTTCAAGCCTTTGAAACTCATCAATGGATTTTTTTAGGATTTGCAATATTCTTTTTATTTCAAGCCTTTTTTAATATAGGATGTAGTTCAAATACTTGTCAAATTCAATTAGAGGATAAAAAAAGTAATGATTCATTTCCTAAACATTACAAATAAAGATAAACCAGTATTAATTAATTTTTGCGACTTGCTATGGCTCCTGTCAAGTATTAGGCTCCATACCATCTTAAAAAAGTAAAGGGAATACAAGGAGATTGAATAGATGTAAACAAAAATAAATAATTAGCAACAAAATATCTGGTAAGAGGAGTTACAAGTTTAACCCTTTTTTAAAAAAATAATCCATAGGATGTTTCAGGATTACTACAAAAAGATAAAATTATAAAAGTACTAAAAGAGAGCACCTTATAAAATTATGTTAAAGAAGTATTTTTTAACTCTTTTAGGTAGTACATTTGGTCTTATAGCAGGCTACCTTTATTACCATTATGGTTCTATATCGGGAACTTGTTTGATTACCTAAAATCCTCTGAATAATAGTGTTTATATGGTGCTGTTTTAAGGGGAGTAGTAGGAAGTCTATTTAAATCAAAAAAATAACTTTTAAAAATTTTAGTATGAAAAAATTAATTTCATCAGTAGCATTAGTAGCGTTTGTATTTTCTTCTAGTGTATTTGCACAAGAAGTAAAAGAAGAGAAAAAAGACAAAAAAGCAAAAACTGAAAAAACTTGCTCTAAAGAAGACAAGAAAGCGTGTACTGAAAAAAAAGCGTGTTGCACAAAAAAAGCTGAGAAAAAAGCTTAATTATTCTAAATTTTATAGATTAAAAGAATAATAAAAAGCTGTCCGAGAAGTAAAAATAAAATTTATCTGGTTTAAGTCTAAGGAAAGTCTCATAATAAATACATGATCGATTTTTTAATTCATTAAATCCTCTTTAAATTATATTTATACACTTTTCGGGCACTTTTTTTTGTTTAAAAAATATGAAAATCAGTAAATTTTAGTATTAAATTTAAATTAAATTGCTAAAATTTACAGTTAATTTCCTATATTTGTTCGCAATTTAATCGTAAATTGCAATGAACGCACACACAACTAAAATTATCGGTGAAGGACTAACTTACGATGATGTATTGCTTATTCCTAACTACTCACAAGTACTTCCAAGAGAAGTAAGTATCCAAACAAAATTCACTAAAAATATTACTTTAAATTTACCTGTTGTTTCCGCTGCAATGGATACTGTTACAGAAAGTGCAATGGCTATAGCTATGGCACAAGAAGGAGGAATAGGAGTTTTACACAAAAATATGTCAATCCAGCAACAAGCAGCAGAAGTACGTAAGGTAAAAAGAGCTGAAAGTGGAATGATTATTGATCCTGTAGTATTAAATCTTGAAGCAAATGTAGGAAATGCCAAAAGTGCGATGAGAGAATACGGAATTGGCGGAATACCTGTGGTTGACCAAAATAAAAAATTAAAAGGAATTGTTACTAATAGAGATTTACGTTTCGAAAAAAACAATCTAAGAAGTATTACTGAAGTAATGACTTCAACTAATTTGGTTACAGCTCCTGAAGGAACAACTTTGGAAAAGGCAGAAGAAATTTTACAAGGTAATAGAATAGAAAAATTACCCGTTGTAAATGCTGAAAACGAGCTAGTAGGCCTTATTACTTTTAGAGATATTACAAAACTTACTCAAAAACCAAATGCTAATAAAGACAAATACGGACGTTTACGAGTAGCTGCAGCTTTAGGCGTTACAACAGATGCTCTAGAAAGAGCAGAAGCCTTAGTAAATGCAGGTGTTGATGCGGTTATTATAGATACAGCACATGGTCATACTAAAGGAGTAGTTGAAGTATTAAAGCAAGTAAAAAATAAATTTCCAGAACTCGATGTAGTAGTCGGAAATATTGCAACACCAGAAGCTGCATTGTATTTAGTTGAAAATGGAGCTGATGCTGTTAAAGTTGGTATTGGACCAGGTTCTATCTGTACTACTAGGGTCGTGGCAGGCGTTGGTTTTCCTCAATTTTCTGCTGTTTTAGAAGTAGCAGCTGCACTAAAAGATAGTGGTGTTCCTGTTATAGCAGATGGAGGTGTTCGTTATACAGGAGATATTCCTAAAGCAATAGCAGCAGGAGCCTCTACAGTTATGTTAGGATCTTTATTAGCAGGAACCAAAGAATCTCCTGGAGAAACTATTATCTTTGAAGGTAGAAAATTCAAATCTTATAGAGGAATGGGATCCGTAGAAGCTATGAAAGAAGGTTCTAAAGATCGTTATTTTCAAGATGTTGAAGACGATGTAAAAAAATTAGTTCCGGAAGGAATTGTAGGAAGAGTACCTTATAAAGGAGAATTAAATGAAAGTATGCTTCAATTTATAGGAGGATTACGTGCAGGAATGGGATATTGTGGTGCTGCTACTATAGAAGAATTACAAGAAAAAGGGAGATTTATTAGAATTACTTCGAGTGGCATAAGTGAAAGTCATCCTCATAATGTAACCATTACAAAAGAAGCTCCTAATTATTCACGTTAAAAGAGTTATTCAAAATAAAAAGATGGGAGGCAAAAAGTAGTAACTTAACGTCTAGTTTTCCCTTCGAATAAAGGGAGAAGTCATATTGCTATGGTGATTTGCTTCGTATCTTCACTTTGTTCGAGCCTCCCTTTGGTCTAAATGACAAGATTGTAATCTTTCAGACCCTCTTTTAACTAAAGTAAAAACAAATAAGATTACTAATGAAAGAGTATTATCCTAGTTTAACTGGAGTACGCTTTGTTGCTGCCAGTATGGTTTTTTTTCATCATTTTAATCCCGTTTCAACAAGAACATCATTTCCTTTTTTATATGATTGTTTTACTGAAATGCACATTGGTGTCACATTGTTCTTTTTTTTAAGTGGATTTTTAATTGCAAACAGATATTATGATCAAAAAATAAATTGGAAAATTTATTTTATTAATAGATTTTCAAGAATTTATCCAAGTTTTTTTATTTTAACTACGTTTACTTTTTTATACATTTATTATAAAACTAATACACTCAATATAAAATTATACTTACTGAATATAACCTTTATAAAGGGTTTTTTTAATAATTTAAAATTTACAGGAATTGCTCAGACTTGGTCGTTAACAGTAGAGGAATTTTTTTATTTATTAGCGCCTTTCTTTTTTATCTTTATTAAGAAAAAAAGATTCTCTATTTATTTTTTACCTATTATTTTTATGATCTTAGGACTAATATTTTATAGAAATGATATAAACTTTATGTTAGATTTTACTTTTTTTGGTCGATCTTTCGAATTTTTTTCGGGAATATATCTAGCCTTATTTCTAAAAAAGAATAATAAAGTTTTTTTTACTATTAATATGACTTGTATTGGAATTTTATTTACTTCCATTGGTCTTTTGGGATTAGTATATTTAAAACCAGGGGAGGGATTATATGGTAATGATCTTTTACTTGGTAAAATTATAAATACTATTTTTTTTCCATTATTTGCTTTTACTCCACTTTTTATAGGTTTAATTACAGAAAAAACTATTATTGAAAAGCTTCTTTCAACTCAAATAATACAAATTTTAGGCAAAAGCTCTTACGCTTTTTACTTGATTCATCTAGGTATTTTTTATGATTTTTTTCATAAGTATTTTAAT